>CAYSGL010000072.1:0-7426 GCA_964430725.1 uncultured Pseudobdellovibrionaceae bacterium | reverse complement strand
CAAACATACCCTACAGCCTGTGGTTTGACTCCGCCCGCCCCGACAATCCGCTCAATAAATTTTCCTATCTCTGTTGGCAGCCCTTCGAAATTATCGAGAGCAAGGACGGACGCACCCGCATCACCAACCGCGAATTTCAATTTTCATTCGACTCCGACCCGTTCACGCTTTTAAAAAATCGCATGGATCTATGGGCTGACCGCATGGCAGATGCCGACCCAACTTTGCCCCCTTTTCAAGGCGGCGCGGCGGGATATTTCGGATACGATCTTGCACGACAGATTGAGCAGCTGCCCAATCACGCCAAGCCGCACGACCTGCCCGACATGGCAATCGGCCTGTACGATCAGCTTATCGCCTTTGAGCATGAAACGGGACGTATGACCCTGATGATCCATGCTAATGACGAAAAAACGGCGTTGGTGAAAAAGGACATGGTTTTGGGGCAGGTGCAGACCGCCCCAGCCATGTCGAATACACCGTTATCATGGACGCCCGATTGTGATGATGATACTTATGAGAAGAAAATCGCCAAGATGGTGAATTACATCCACGCCGGCGATATTTTCCAAGGATGCCTATCGCGCCGCTTTACCGCCCCGCGCCCCTCTGATTTTAATTCCTTCGCCCATTATATGAGCCTGCGCGAGACCAACCCCGCGCCATTCGGTGGATACATGAATTTCGGCGATTTTCAGATCGGTAGTTCGTCGCCAGAGCGTTTTTTGAAAGTCGAGGGCCGTGATGTCGAAACGCGCCCCATTAAAGGCACGCGCCGATCCCATCCCGATGATCAGGAAGACGCGCTCGTGCGCGATGGGTTACTGACCAGCGAAAAAGACCGTGCGGAAAACGCCATGATTGTCGATCTTCTACGCAATGATCTATCCAAAGTGTGTGAAGATCATTCGATCAGTGTGCCGGTGCTGTGCGGCCTTGAGACTTACGAGGGATTACATCACCTTGTTTCGGTCGTACGCGGCACGTTGCGGGCCAATCAGGGACCTGTCGATCTGATACGGGCGTGCTTCCCCGGCGGGTCGATCACGGGGGCACCGAAAATTCGCGCTATGGAAATCATCGACGAACTGGAGCCAAACCGCCGTGGCCCGTGGTGCGGGTCGATGGGATGGGTCGGTTTCAACGGCAATATGGACTCAAACATTGCCATCCGCACCATCGTCTATACGCGTGACGAGATACAGCTTCAGGCGGGGAGCGGTATCGTCGCGGACTCCGTGCCTACCGACGAGCTTGAAGAAACAAAAATCAAGTCCGACAAACTGTTCGAGAGTTTTGATATAAAGATCACGCACCATGATCTTGCTCATCGATAATTACGATTCCTTTGTCCACAATCTGGCGCGGTATGTCGGGATGTTGGGGCGTGAGCGCCGCGTGGTGCGCAACGATGCGATTACAGTCAACGACATCGCCGCCAATCCGCCCGATGCCATCATCCTCTCTCCCGGCCCGATGACGCCGCATGAAAGCGGTGTATCAATGGATATTATCCGGCATCTGGGCGTGCGTATTCCGATTTTGGGTGTGTGTCTGGGTCATCAATGTATCGGCGAGATTTATGGGGGGCGCACTATTCGCGCCCCCGCGCCCGTCCACGGCAAAACCGCGCTGATCGAGCATAATGGTGAAGGATTGTTCGCAGGACTGCCCAACCCGATCGAGGCGGCGCGCTATCATTCGCTTGTCTCGCACATTCCGGCGGGAACGGATCTGGAGATTACGGCTCAAACGGAAGATTTATTACCCATGGCATTCCGCCATAAAACTCATCCCGTTTATGGGGTACAGTTTCATCCGGAATCAGAACTCACCCCCCATGGGCTGGAGATCATACGGAACTTCATTCATATCGCCGATGAATGGAACGGAGAATGAGCATGTATTGGCTGAACGGTGTTTTTTATGACGGCGTACCGCCCGAGCGCGGGATTGAGGGTGTATTCGATACATTGCTGGCAGCACATGGACAGGCACGATATTACGCCGAGCACATGGACCGCCTGATGCATGACGCAAAAATAGTGCTGGATTTATCGCCCGACGTACCCAATGTGATCAGCGCCTTATTGTCACGCAATCAATTGGCCGATTTCGCCCGCGTGCGCACCAGCGTGACGCGAGGGATGGTCTTGATCGAAGCATTCCCCTGCCCTGATCCACAGACATTAAAACCAACGACAGCCGTCATCATTGAAGATTGGCCGCGCGTGGCGGGCGATCCGCTGGAGAATTGCAAACGGCTTGATTATTCACGCAATTTTTCAGCACGAGACAAGGCCGTGGAGATGGGGACGGAAAACGCCATCTTGTTGAACAATGAAGGCCGCGTCGCGTGCGGTCATGTCGCGAATTTGTTTATTGAGGAAGACGGCGTTCTGATAACCCCGCCCCTGTCCGAAGGGGTGTTGGCGGGTGTGACACGCAAGCATTTGATCGCGCAAGGCGCCCGCGAAGAGCAGATAACGATCGAGCGCCTTATCGCGGCGGATAAGGCGTTCCTGACTAATTCGTTGATTGGTTTGCGGCCGGTTACGCTGCTTCATTCAGCGGCGTAGCGCGTTCGGCGAGGATGGTCATGGTCGTGGCCGTCACATCGGCGAAACCATCTTGAATCTCAAAACGCTCTGGCTTCGCCCCTTTTTCACGGATCACTTCGACGACGCCGCCTTTGAGCGTGGCCAGCAAGGGCATATGCCCTGCGCGTACGCCGAACACGCCTTCGGTGCCGGGTGCGACGACTTCAAACGCCTGCTCCGAGACGAGTTTTTTCTCAGGACTAACGAGTTCAAAGTGAAAAGTTTCAGTCATTGCATTCCTTCAACAGTTGCAAGTTTCTAGGCGCAAGTTGCAAGAATCTTGAAACTTGAATCTTGCACCTTGTAACTGATTACGCGGCCTCGGCTGCCATTTTCTTGGCTTTGGCTTCGGCTTCCTCGATCGTGCCGACCATGTAGAAGGCCGCTTCGGGAAGGTGGTCGTATTCACCATCGACAATTGCGCGGAAGCCCTTGATCGTGTCTTCGAGCTGCACGAACACACCCGGCGAACCGGTGAAAACTTCGGCGACGTGGAACGGCTGGGAGAGGAAACGCTGGATCTTACGGGCACGCGCCACAACCAGCTTGTCTTCTTCCGAAAGCTCGTCCATCCCCAGAATGGCGATGATGTCCTGAAGCGCTTTGTATTGCTGCAACGTCTTTTGAACATCAGATGCGCATTTGTAGTGCTCATCACCCACAATACGCGGATCGAGAATACGTGAGGTGGAGTCCAGCGGGTCAACAGCCGGGTAAATACCAAGTTCGGCAATTTGACGCGAGAGAACCGTCGTCGCATCCAAGTGGGCGAAGGTGGTGGCGGGCGCCGGGTCGGTCAAGTCGTCCGCCGGAACATAAACCGCCTGCACGCTAGTAATCGAGCCTTTGTTGGTCGAAGTAATCCGTTCCTGCAACGCGCCCATGTCGGTTGCGAGGGTTGGCTGATACCCCACAGCAGACGGAATACGGCCCAGAAGTGCGGAGACTTCCGCACCTGCCTGCGTGAAGCGGAATACGTTGTCCATGAAGAAAAGAACGTCCTGACCTTCTTCATCGCGGAAATATTCGGCCATCGACAAACCGGACAGCGCAACGCGGGCACGGGCACCCGGTGGTTCGTTCATCTGTCCGTAGCACAGCGCCACTTTGGATTCACCCTCCAGGTTAATAACGCCGGCATCCATCATTTCGTGATACAGATCGTTTCCCTCGCGGGTACGCTCGCCAACACCGGCGAAAACGGACACGCCGCCATGCGCCTTGGCAATGTTGTTGATCAATTCCTGAATAGTAACCGTCTTGCCCACGCCTGCGCCGCCAAACAGACCGATTTTGCCGCCTTTGAGGTACGGGCAGAGAAGGTCAACGACTTTAATACCGGTTACCAGTTGTTCCGCTTCGGCGGATTGGTCAACGAATGCCGGCGCATCGCGGTGAATCGGGTAGGTTTTGGTGTGTTTAACCGGACCGCGCTCATCAATCGGCTGGCCGATCACGTCCAGAATCCGGCCCAGCGTGCCGGGGCCGACAGGCACCGCAATCGGTTCGCCTGTATCCACAACTTCGCCACCGCGCACGAGGCCGTCGGTCGTGTCCATGGCGATGGCGCGAACCGTGTTTTCACCAAGGTGCTGGGCCACTTCGAGTACCAGTGTCTGGTTGTTGTTCCCTGCATTGACGGTCGTCAGCGCGTTCAGAATTGCGGGGATATTGCCGTCCTTGAACTGCACGTCGACAACGGCGCCGAGTACCTGCGTGATTGTTCCTTGAGATTGAGCCATTTTCTTTTCCTCTTATCTAAACTTTTTAATTCTTTAAACTGCTTCAGCACCCGAAATGATCTCGATCAATTCTTTGGTGATATAGGCCTGACGCGCGCGGTTATATTGCAGCGTCAGCCCCTTGATACGATCACCCGCGTTACGGGTTGCATTGTCCATTGCCGTCATACGCGCGGCCTGTTCACCAGCAGCGGAATCAAGCAACGCGCGGAACACCTGCACACCAAGGTTTTTCGGCAGCAACGCACTGAGGATTTCCTCTTCCGACGGTTCAAATTCGTACGGAATATTGGCAATCTGCGCCGCTACATTGTCATTGGCTTGGTCCCCCGCTCCGGCGAACGGAATAAGCTGCTGTGCCGTCGGCTTTTGTGTCAGGACGGACACGAACTTATTGTAAATCAGCGTGCAAACATCAAACTCGCCGGCATCGAATAATTGCGACACCAACTGTACAACCTGATGAGCGTCATCAAAACCGACAATGCCCTTGGTTGCCGCCCCAATGCCGGTAAAGCTCTCAACAATCTTGTCCTTGTCGGTACGATACAAAAGATCGCGCCCCTTACGGCCCACAGCAATAATTTTTACCTTTTTGCCTTCGGCGACAAGGCGATTGATTTCCTGACGCGCCATGCGGACAAGATTGGCATTAAAACCGCCTGCCAGACCGCGATCGGATGTCATCACGATCAAAAGATGGATCTTGTCTTCGCCCGTTCCGGCAAGGAGTTTCGGCGCCCCCGGGCCCGGCTTTACACCAGCCGAGACACGGGCCAGCATTTGCGCCATCGCCTGTGCATAGGGCTGGGACGCTTCGGCTGCCTCCTGCGCTTTTTTCAACTTCGAGGCCGCAACCATTTTCATCGCCGACGTAATTTTACGTGTCGATTTAACAGAAGCTATGCGGTCCCTGTAATCTTTTAAGCTTGGCATTTACCAATCCCTATGCGGCTTTTTTCAGTGCGCTGTAGTTGTTTACGAAATTCGTCAGATACGCTTTCATGCGATCTTCTAATGCCGCATCCAGTTTCTTTTCCGTACGGATGACTTCGAGAATTTCCTTTGCGTTCGCACGCATATCTTCGAGGAGGCGGTTTTCAAAATTGGTCACCTCATTGACGGCAATCGTATCAAGGAAGCCTTTTGTACCAGCAAAAATCACAAAGACCTGCTCTTCGACCGACAACGGCGAGTATTGAGGCTGTTTCAAGAGTTGCGTCAAACGGGCACCGCGCGCCAGCAGACGCTGGGTCGAGGCATCAAGGTCAGAGGCGAACTGCGCGAATGCTTCCATCTCGCGGTACTGGGCAAGCTCGAGTTTGATCGTGCCAGCGACCTGCTTCATGGCCTTGATCTGCGCGGCAGATCCAACGCGGGAAACCGACAGACCGACGTTAATCGCGGGACGAATGCCTTTAAAGAACAAACCTGTTTCCAAGAAAATCTGCCCATCGGTGATGGAAATCACGTTCGTCGGGATGTAGGCGGACACGTCACCGGCCTGGGTTTCAATGATCGGCAGCGCCGTGAGCGAGCCCGCACCAAAATCATCATTCATCTTGGCGGCCCGTTCAAGCAGGCGCGAGTGGATATAGAACACGTCACCCGGATAGGCTTCACGGCCCGGCGGACGGCGCAGCAACAACGACATCTGACGATAGGCAACGGCCTGTTTCGACAAATCGTCGTAAATCGCCAGCGCATGTAAGCCATTATCGCGGAAATACTCGCCCATCGTACAACCCGTGTAAGGGGCCAAAAATTGCATAGGGGCCGGATCGGATGCGGTTGCGGCAACAACGGTGGTGTACTCCATCGCACCATTTTCCTCGAGCTCGCGCACCAGCTGGGCAACGGTCGAGCGCTTTTGGCCGACAGCAACGTATACACAGTAAAGGTGCTTTTTCTCGTCCGAGGCCTTGTTCAGATATTTCTGATTGATAATCGTATCCAGCGCGACAGCCGTTTTACCGGTCTGACGGTCGCCGATAATCAACTCACGCTGGCCGCGCCCCACAGGTACCAAGGCATCAATCGCCTTAATGCCCGTTTGCATTGGCTCGTGAACGGATTTGCGCGGAATAATGCCCGGCGCTTTCACTTCCACACGGCGATATTCAACATTTTGCAACGGGCCTTTTCCATCAATTGGATTACCCAGACCATCGACGACACGTCCTAAAAGACCTTTGCCGACAGGGACCTGAACGATTTCCCCGGTACGCTTGACGATATCGCCTTCTTTAATGTCGCGGTCGGCGCCAAAAACAACTACACCGACATTGTCGGCTTCAAGGTTCAGGGCCATCCCCTTCACACCGCCCGGAAATTCCACCATCTCACCAGCCTGTACCTTATCCAGACCATAGACGCGGGCAACGCCGTCCCCGACGGAGAGAACCTGACCGACCTCGGCAACGTTGGCTTGTGCGCTGAAATCCGCAATTTGACCTTTTAGAATTTCAGAGATTTCCGAGACTTTGATTTCCATTTTCGCTTTTCCTCTTAATAAAATTTATGCCGCTTTGCCCGGACTGCGCATCATTGCGCGTGACAGGCGCTCAATCTTGTTTCTGACGGAGGCATCCACCAATGTCGATCCCACCTGTACCACCAGACCGCCGATAATATCCTTGTTAACACTCACGTTCATCGCGATATCCGTACCAAGTGCTTTCGAAATGGCCGCTTGTAATTCCTTCGTTTCCTCAGGAGACAGGGCAACAGCCGACTGTACGTCCGCCTCGACTTTGCCGCGCCGTTTAAAAATTTCGGCGCAGGCAGCTTTCAACGCCGCGCCAAGCATCGGCAAACGACGGTTCGCAATCAGGGTTTGCAGAAAGTTTTTGGTCAGCTGATGAAACCCCGCCTTGTCCGCGATGGCGGCCATCGCTGCGGCCTGTTGGGGCTGTGCGATCAAAGGAGAGGATACAAATATCCGGAAATCTTCGCTGGAAGACAGCATCGATGCCAGATCATTAATATCTTTTTCAACGGAATCAATGGATTGCGCTTTATCAGCGGTATCAATGAAGGCCGTCGCATATCGTCTGGCGGCGGTCGTAGAGGTGTTTGTCGAGG
>CAYSGL010000071.1:0-7430 GCA_964430725.1 uncultured Pseudobdellovibrionaceae bacterium | reverse complement strand
TCATCGGGCACGCTTCGATCGGGTTCAGCACACGGCCCGGCGTACATCCGGCCCGATGACCTTGAAGTGGACGCCTGTGCGACAAGGAGCCGTACTGGACGATGTCACGATATCGCATACGGGTGTACGCGGGGTTCTGGTCCTGCCGGTTCGCGGTAGCGCGTCGCAGGCTGTGAGCAAGGATTCGCGGGCAATCAGCCTGGGCGACATGGCGAGTGCAATGCCCAGATTAAGCCTGTCCGATCTTGATGAAGATGGTGGACAAGGCGCTGTAGCGAGGGCGCAACAGGATCTATCTGGCTATAAGATCGAAGATGTACGGGGGGTTCTGGATGGCTATAGCATTACCTCACTGGCCACCAGTCGCGCGATCGTCACCGGTCCCGGCGGGAGCCGTGTTGTGAGCGACGGTGAGAATGCTGTGATTGGCGGCGTACCTTGGAATGTTGCCGTACGTCAGGGCGCGGTCCAGTTTATCCATGGAGATAAAAGCATTGTACTGCTATTCGACCGTTCTTTATCTTTCATTAACTCTAATCAGTCACAATCGAGAAGTACGAGTTCTACTGGTTCCGCCCCCGCAGCGTCCAATTAATTTCAGATACCGCGCTGCTTTCAGGCCGGAAATATTATTATTTATCATTATGTTAGCAAAAGATGAGCGAGCAGGATACCAACAATCTGTCGACGGATACACCGCCTGATGCCCTTGACCAGCGCAGCGGGGACGACCGCCGCCGCGTTGATATAGGCCCTCCTGCCAATACACCTGAACGCCGCCGCCTGATCGAGCGCCGCAAGATGCGCGCCAAGGAAGGCCGTGAACGCTATATGGATATGGTTCAAAAAGAACGATCCATGTTCATGGAGCAAGGGGTTGTCCGCTCGACCGAACAATTAATGGACATGGCCGGCGCGTCCGCCCCTTCCGAAGGGGAAGAAGAGGGTATTCGCGATCGTGCCACCGGCGATCAGCTGCGCTCCATTCTGCCCGTTCAGACGTGGCTGCCGCTCAGCATTCACCTGATTGGGTTGCGTGATGGTATATTATATATCGCGCCGCTCAATGAACCGAATGACAGGCAGATTGACGCGCTGGTATCGGCGGCACGCCGTACACGTTTCAAGGTCGATCGCGTCGAAGTTGAATTATGGGACCGGGCCGAACTGATCGAGACATTGCGCTCGGTGCATGACCTGTCTGCCGATCGCTGCGAGAAAACACTCTCTCTCTGGCTGGAAGATGTGGATAACGGCCTCCTTCTCAACCAGTTTCAGCGCGATATGCTGGCTGAGGCGTTGCAGCTGCGCGCCTCGGATATTCATATCGTTCAGGACAATAACCCGGATGCGCCGAACTGGATTAAGTACCGGATTGACGGTGATCTGATACCGATGCATTTGCTCCCCCCCGATGCGATGGCGCGTTTGACGACCTTGCTGAAGCGCGATGCCGGTTTGAACTTCGGGGACCGTGTGACACCGAAAGATGGCCGCTTTGGATTTATGTGGCAGGGGCGTTCAATTGATGTGCGTGTCGCGGCAGGGCCGCAGGCACAGGATGGCGAAAAAATCACCCTGCGTTTGCTTGACCGTGCGGCCTTGAAAGGGTTCGATGAACTGTTTCGCCGCCACGAAGATGTGGGTGATAATCTGGCCAAGCTTCTCTCGCCGGAAATTAAAGGGGGCGGCGGACTGATCCTGCTCTCCGGGCCGACCGGTTCCGGTAAGACGACAACGCTGTATGCCTGTGTTCAACAGATCGATCGCCGGCGTAAACACGTCCTGACGATCGAAGATCCGATCGAATATGAATTACGCTATGCAACGCAATGGCAGGTGCGCCCGAATATGCCGGGCGGCGGTTTTGCCGATTTGATCCGGGCCGCCATGCGTCACGACCCCGATTACATTATCATCGGCGAGATGCGTGATGCGGATACGGTCGAAACGGCTTTGCGCGCCGCTGAATCCGGCCATACGGTGATTTCAACGGTTCACGCGGACACGGCTCTGCAAACATTTGAGCGTCTGCGTTCCCTGATGCCGGCTGAACGCGAGCGGTCTTCTACGTATACCCTCGCTCAGCAAGTGCGTGCGATTATGAATCAGCGTCTTGTGCGGACGTTGTGCCAAGGGTGTGCGCATGATGATGTCCTCAAGAATGTCGTCAATGAAGGTGATATCCGTCATCTGGGCTTGACGGGGGATGAACGTATTAAAACACACAATAATTCAGGGTGCGATTTATGTAACCGGACCGGAATTTCAGGCCGTACTTTATTGCTTGATGCCATGTTGTTGACAATGGGCCCTGGTCAAAGAAACGGAATCTACGAAGCGCTCATGGAGAATATTAATACGCTGCCTGCCGAACCGGGGGTTATCGTCCATACGCGCCGCGAGGGGCTTGTCGATCTTGTGCTGAGCGGGCTTGTCGATCCGCGCTCTGCCTTGTCGTATCTGGAGGAGTGATATGCGCCAATGGGTTGTCGATATCGCTTATGATACAACGTCCGGCCCGAAAAAAGTGCAGGAGTCTTTTTATCTTCCTCGTGAGGAAGACGTACGCGATCTGGTCAGCAAAAAAGGCGGATATGTTTTGGCTATTCGTCCGCATGAACGCTCTCCGTTGGAGAGATTGCTGGCGCGCTCCAGCTGGTGGCAGGTCCAATTGCTGCGCGGTATCCAGTTTCGTTCCATTGCCGTATCACCCGGTGTGGCTTTGTGGAAAATTATTCAGGCGGAAACCAACCCGATGCGCCAGAATATTCTGGCGCCCGCGCGCGAAGCCTTATCGCGCGGGATGGGGGTGATTGATGCATTGAAAGCCCTTAATATTTTCGACCACGGTACGTTGGCTATTCTCAGTGCGAGCGAAAAAGCGAATAAGCTGCAAGAGGGTATTCCTCAGGCGATTCAGTCGATTACGCAGAAAAAAAAGAATGCAAGGGCTGTCATGGGAACCATGGCATGGCTCGGTTTTGATGTGATAACGATCGTCCAGTCTCTCTTTTGGGGCAAGGGGATGGTTCTGGGCTGGTTTAAGGATAACGCGCCGACCGATCCGGAGGAGCTTGCGAATTACGAACGTGTTGTCGGCAATCTTGAACTAACGTGGGAAGTGTTGATCTGGCTGGCATTTGCTATGGCCGGCTTTATGGTCTGGTGTATTATTTCTTTCTTTCTCAATCGTGGGAAGACCGATTGGCCGACGGCGCGTATTGTCCGTAAAATTCCGTTGATCGGGGCCTATCTGCGTGATTTAGGTTTTACTGATTCAATGATGGCTTGTTCGCGCATGTTGAAAAGTCAGGTGCCGATCAGCGATGCCTTGCGTCAGTCCTCTGAAGCAACGACATCACCGGAAGTCTCCGAATACTGGCAACGTGCCAACCAGGAACTGGAGAGGGGGGTCAGCCTGGGGACGGCGCTTGACCGGGAACCTTTGACCCGAAACGAGCGCATGGAGCTCTCTACCTTGTCCGATCTGGGACAAGTTGCTACAGTGTTGGAGTCGATTGCTGAAATGCGTGCACAGGGGGCCAAAACCAAACACTCCTTGATTGTTTGGCTGGCGTTTGCTTTGACAGGCCTTTATTTGACGATTGCCTTTGGCAGCGCCATTTATGCCTTGACCGTAATGAATATGAGCATGGACAGCATGATGAGCGGTTTGACAGAAGGAATTATCTAGTGGCGATCTTTTCCAAGGCACCTGATGAGCTGAGAGCGAAGGCTGGCGATGATATACGCCAATCTTCCGGCGTTCCGCGCAAAACGCCCGATTTTATGGGGCGCATGCTGAAAGAAGACAGCTATCAGAAAAAACTATCGCCCTACCTGCCGCAGGAGTTAGTGGGGGGCAGTATTCCCTATATTGCCGGTAGTGAGGACGAAGCTGTCTGGAATGCGGCGTCGCAGGCCTGTAGCACAGAAAAGGTTCATTATTGTTATGCGGTTGAAGGTAAGCGCATCTGGTATCTCGCCTGCCCGTCCTCTGCTTTGGCCTCGGCACCGGATAGCTGGTGCCCGTTATCGGCAGCCTTACCCGGACACAGCGAATATTGGGACAAAGAAACCGTTTATATTTATGAACATGAAGGCTTGGGCTCGGCCTTGCGCTGGGACCCTGAGACGGGGCGGATGCAAGTGTTCCTCGGCGCGGCCCGGACCCTTTTGCCCCGTATTCAGAGTATGGATGCGAATTTCGTCACCATTAATTCCGAAACGGCAACGCCGGTGCCATGGAAGAATCGCCAGTTGAATTCCGAACGGCTGGCGCGTGCCGGGGCCAAGCTTTTGCTGCTGGTCGGTATCGGCTTAAACTTGCTGATTTTTACAATCTTGGCTTTCCAGTTTATTTTGACCAATACGCTGGAGCGAGACCTGAACAAGGCGCGCGAGGAAACCGAACGCGCGTCCAATCAGTTGATGATCAGCGCGTATGACGCGCTGCAAAGTGATGTCATCAAACATTTTGTAAGGGTTCAGGAATTGTTGGATGAATTGGCGCCGATTAATGGAACGCTGGTGAAATATGAAGTGAATGGCAAGGACGTGATTTGGGAAGCCTATGTTCCGCAGGCATACGGTCGCGGTGTCGGGAGTATTCAAGGGGACGTTTTGCCGGGGATTGCCCCTGACGGGCGGGTCAAGATACGTGGCAAAAGATAAAATTTTACATAAATTAATGTCGTTATTATCGAGTTTTAAACATCCGTTAGTTAAGATACAATAAATAAAGGGTTTTTTGCCTATGGATTTCAAATCGTTTGACCTGAGCGCTCTGCAGAAACTGGCCGATCCGAAATTGGCCGGAGACTTCAACGCGTATCTGGAACAACTGCCTGAAAGAGCGGGGCAAACGATTCTCATTGCCGCCGGGATAGTCTGGGCTGTGGCGGCGGCGGCCGGGTTGTTCACGACCATCAAGGTTCAACAGCTGACAGAATTGAGAAATACGGTCAAAGAAGCGCAGGCGCTTGTGCCGGTTGTACCGAAAATCAGCGATAAACCGATTTCCGCCGGGGAAGTGAAGGCTTTCGCAGAGCAGTCGTCAAAGGCTTATAAAGGGCTGAATATTACAGCGAATGGATCAACCGTTGTGATTACGTCAACATCCACAGCCAATTATGCACAATTCCGCGAGGCGATCGGTCACGTGCAGAACGGCGGGCAGGGTTGGCGTGTATCGCTACAAAAGTTTTGCGTTGGGCGCGATTGTGATAAACAGTTCAAGCTGGCTGCTTCGCTCAGTATCAACAAAGTTTCTGTGGAAAAGCCATAATGGTGGACCGACACAATCTAAAGTATCAATTAAACTATATAACGCCAGTAACGAGGAGCTAAGGAAAGTAATGAAACCAATGAACAAAGAAAGCGGAAACGTCCTGTTTCTGATCCTGATTGCGGTGGCCCTGTTTGCTGCCCTGTCATATGCGGTGACGCAATCGACCCGTTCGGGAAGCGGCTCCACCGACCGTGAACAATCTCTGCTTGGCAGTGCCACGCTGACACAATATCCGACTGCCCTGCGTACGGCGGTTGTGCGTATGGTGCTTGGCGGAACAGATATTCGCGATGTTTATTTCAACACGCCCGGCGACTTCGCTGGAATCAGCACGAACCTGCTGGTCTTCCATCCGGATGGCGGTGGTGCGGTGTATCAGGAAGCGCCGGCTGATGTGATGGCGACTGGCGGTGTCGGCAGATGGTATCACAGCGGCGAGATGTATATTTCCCAAATCGGGCGTGACACCGGAAACAACGCAAACGAGCTGATCGCCTTTTTGCCAGGTATCAACTCTGCAACGTGTGAGCGCATTAACGCCCAGATGGGTATTCAAGGCTCCAGCGGTAACTGTACGACGTATCAGGGAGAGGTTCCTGCGGCTTCTTTTGATATCGCTCTCGTAACGGAAAATATCGAAGATGATGATCCGCTGCCTAACGGCCCCGGAACGGTTCTGGAATGTGCGGGCGGTACGGCTTTTGTCGGTAAGCCAACCGGATGTTTCTACCACACCCCAACGACTCAGTACGTGTTCTATTCCGTCATCATGGAACGCTAGTCGGGCTTGTAAAATTCTTTAATCGGGAAGCCGGCGTTCTTGTTAAAGAGAACGTCGGCTTTTGTTTCAAAAGGAAATAAAACGTATGGCGCGTGCAAACACGCAATCAGGCAATATCCTCTTCCTTATTTTAATGGCGGTCGCGCTGTTTGCGCTTCTTTCCTATGCGATTACCCAGTCCAGCCGGTCGGGAGGTGACACCGGCGCGCGCGAGCAGGGATTGCTAGGCAGCGGAACATTAATCCAATATCCCGTATCGTTGCGTTCGGCCTTAATCCGTATGACCATTACCGGTACGCGGGTTGAAGAGATCATGTTTAATGTGCCTTCGAATGCGGCAGGCCTGACGACAAATTTGCTGGTGTTTCATCCGGATGGCGGCGGTGCCACGCAACAGCAAGCACCGGCGGATCTGATGGCCGTGGCCGTATCCGCCAATTGGTATTATAATGCGGAATTTCGGGTGCCGCAGGTTGGAAAAGACGGTGCCGGCGGCAATGAAATCATTGCTTTCCTGCCAGGCATTAACGAGCGTGTGTGCAAGCGTATTAATGAACAAGCCGCTATCGGCGGTGCTAATAGCGGAGAGTGCGGGAGTTATACAGGGGATATCCCGGTTGTGAATCTGGATAACAACAAAATTACTACAAACATGATAGACGGATATAATTTCCCTGCCGGCGTGGTTGATCCGATCCAATGCGCTGGCGGTAATGCCAATGCGTTTACGGGTAAGGAAATGGGCTGTTTTTTCGACAGTGATATGAATGGCGGCCAATATGTGTATTATTCCGTCCTGATAGAGCGCTAAGACCGAATTGAAACGGGTGGTTAAAACATGAAAGAAGAAATGACAATGAAAGAAAATGGAAGCGCCCTGGTTTACATCCTGATCGCCATCGCGTTGTTGGCGGCATTGACGGCCAGTTTCATGCAACCGGCCAGCCAGCAGACTACGTCGCAGAATATCGCCAAAACCATCGCCGATTTAAACACGCAGGTGGATTTTATCCGCAGTGCCATTCAGGAATGTGTTCTGATTTATTCGGGCGGGGATCAGTCGAATCCGGGGACTGTTCTTGGTAATCACCCCTACCCGATCAATCCGAGCAGCACCTATCTGGCCGGTCAATCGGGAACGGATGCCGTTGAGTTTATCCGCTGTCCCGGCAATCCCGGCGATACCAATGATCATGCAAAAATTTTCGGTGTGATGACTGGCAAAAGTCTGCCGCCCGCGCCGGACCTTTTTGAAAATTGGATTTATCACAGTGGGGTTGATGGTGTCTTTTTCTATACGCGGACAAGTAAATCCGATGCGTTTTTACGGACGGCCTTGGAAAGATTGGATGATAA
>CAYSGL010000070.1:2169-7517 GCA_964430725.1 uncultured Pseudobdellovibrionaceae bacterium | reverse complement strand
AGCCGGGCCAGGTCCGCCGACGGGTCCGCGCACGGCAAATGGCGCGTTCTTTTGTTCGTTAAGGGCACGAGACGCTTTTTCCTCGGCCTCGATCCGCTGAAGTTCTTCCAGTTCGCGGCGGCGTAGTTCGTCGGCATCGGGCTTATCGGTTTTTCCCGAAACGCTCATTGGTGCGTTTTCACGCGTGGTTTCGGTGATTGATTTTTTACGTGGTGCAGACAATGCTTCTTGCAGGGCTTTGGCGCGCGCTTCGCGCTCTTCTGCGGTCAGGTTGCGCAGATTATCTGATACATCTGCTTCCGGACTGGCCTGTTTGATCGGAGCGGCTGCGGGGGTTTCCGCACTACGGGCAGAGCGAACACGGCGCACTTCCACAACGGGACCGCCGCGCGACGGACGACCGCCTGCAGGCAAGGCGCCACCTTTGAGGCTCAGGGTTTTCTTCGCCCCACTGCCCAGGCTCAAAGGTTTCTTTCCGTCTTTTTCTTTGTTGTCGCTCATTCGCTCTTCACTTCTTTTTTATCAGTATTAGCGCATACGGCCTATAAAAGCCAAGGCCGCGCTTTCATTTTAGTCTCCTGTCCGGCCATTTTGCCGGACAGGAGATGATATTATATTTATGCGGTCGCTGCCTCTGCCTCTGCTTCTGATTGCGTTTCCTCGTCCTCAAACCAGTGGGCGCGGGCACGCATAATCAGGCTTTCCGCCTCTTTGTTGGTCATCGCGCCTTCGCCGAGAATCTCGACCAGTTCGTCCGTTGCCAGATCCGCCAGATCATCGCGGCTCTTTACGCCGGCCTCACCGAGCTTGAGGATGGTCGCGGCATCCAGACCTTCGAATTCGATCAGGTCTGATTGAATACCCAAGGCATCCGTTTTGGCTTCCAGCTCCTTTTGTTTTTCATCGAGCCAAGCTTGCGCGCGGTCAATCAGCTCTTGGCCGATATCGGCATCAAAGCCTTCGATGGCCATCATTTCATGGATCGGCGTTTCAGCTACTTCCTGAATGTTGGTAAAGCCTTCGGCGATCAGCAGGTGCGCAATCACTTCATCGACGTCCAGCGCTTCCAGGAAGAGGGCGGAGCGCGT
Organism: uncultured Pseudobdellovibrionaceae bacterium; assembly: GCA_964430725.1. Classification (GTDB taxonomy): domain Bacteria; phylum Pseudomonadota; class Alphaproteobacteria; order Micavibrionales; family Micavibrionaceae; genus CAYSGL01. Next base: position 6,429 of record CAYSGL010000070.1, on the reverse strand, counting down.
TTTGAATTCTTCTGCGCGGCGTTCTGCTTCTTCGGCCTCGGTCATAATATCGATGTCCCAGCCCGAGAGCATCGAGGCAAGGCGCACGTTCTGGCCGCGACGACCGATCGCCAGCGATAGCTGGTCTTCTGCGACAACGACGTCCATGCGCTGTTTTTCTTCGTGGAGAACCACTTTTGAGACTTCAGCAGGCTGCAGAGCCTGAATAATAAAGCTCGCCAGGTCTTCGGTCCACGGAATGATATCGATTTTCTCGCCTTGCAGCTCGCCGACAACGGCTTGAACGCGGCTGCCGCGCATACCAACACAGGCACCAACCGGATCGATCGAAGAATCGTGGCTCATCACGGCAATTTTTGCGCGGGAACCGGGATCACGGGCGACGCGCAAGATTTCAATGACGCCGTCATAAATTTCCGGCACTTCCTGCATAAACAGTTTGGCCATGAATTCCGGATGCGTGCGCGACAGGAAAATCTGCGGTCCGCGCATTTCTTCGCGCACGTCATAGATAATCGCGCGGACGCGGTCGCCGACTTTCAAGGTTTCACGGGGAATGCTCTCGTCACGGCGCAAAAGCCCCTCGGCTTTACCGCCAATATCGATCGTCGTGTTGCCATATTCAACGCGTTTGACGATACCGTTGATGATTTCGCCGACACGGTCTTTGAATTCTTCATACTGGCGGGCGCGCTCGGCTTCGCGGATTTTCTGCATGATGACCTGTTTCGCGGTTTGCGAAGCGATACGGCCAAAGTCCAGCGGCGGCAAATCGTCGATAATATCGTCACCGGCGACAACGTGCGGATTGATGCGTTTTGCCTGTTCAACCGTCAATTGCGTGACTTCATCTTCAATTTCTTCGGGGGTGGCGACCACATGACGATAGCGTTTCAACTCGATTCCGCCATGTTTGCGGTCGATATGGGCGCGGATATCATGGTCGTGCCCGTATTTCGAGCGTCCGGCCTTCTGGATCGCTTCTTCCATGGCCTCAAGAACGATTTCGCGGTCGATATTTTTCTCTCTCGCGACAGTGTCAGCAACTTGCAACAGCTCCATTGTTTTTTCCTTTTTCTAACTTCCTTTTTGTTAGGTTTAATTATGTACTTCTTTTTCCTTCGGCTTCGTGGCTTTGATGAGTTCATCACTCATCACCAGTCGTGCCTTGTGAATTCTGTCCAGCGGCAAGCCGACCTTGCCGATGTCGGGGCAATCAAGGACAACATGACGCTCATCCTCCATGCCCCCGATAATCCCTTTAAAGCGCCGTTGACCTGTTTCGGTCTGGGTTGCTTCGTCGAGTTCGATTTTTGCCTCCAAACCCTTGAAGCGCTCATAATCACGGGCGGTGAACAAGGGGCGGTCGATGCCGGCGGAACTGACTTCCAGACGGTACGCGCCCGGAATAGGGTCAGTTTCTTCCAATACCGGCGATAAGGCCCGGCTGACGGCTCCACACTCATCCAGAGTAATACGGCCCGTGTCCGGGTTTTCGCAGAAAACCGAGAGAATGCCGCTTTTCAGTTCCAGCCAAAGCAGATCGAACCCCTGTTTTTTTACAATGGGTTCAAGCAGATCGGTCAAGTCTCTTTCCAGCGGCGTTTGTCTCATTTTTTCTAACAAAAAAGGCGGGTCGTTTCCGGCCCACCTGATTAACATCCAGGGTATTTATGAGGGGAAAATAGGGGAGTTGTCCCCATTAATCAAGCATTATTTCTCGAATATGAGATACGCCATCTTTTGTGCGCCTTTGGCGCCTTTCAGTTCGTATTTAGTGGGCGACCAGCCTTCGGGGGCGGCCTCCCAGTCTGCTTTGCCCTTCGCCATCCAGTTCAGCGCCCCGTGGCGGACCGTCTCGGATACCATCCATTGGGCAAGATCAGGCACGTCCGTCGTCATAATTAGCCGGCCGCCTTTTTTCAGGATTCGGGCGTAATGGTCGAGTGTGTCCTGCCGGACGATCCGGCGTTTGTGGTGGCGGGTCTTGGGCCATGGATCGGGGTTGAGAATATAAATCTCATTAAGGCAATTATCTTTGAGCGAGCGGGCGATATACAGCGCATCATCCATCAAGACGCGCAGATTGTCCGTCGGGATGGTCTGTTCCTTTAATTGTTTTAGGAACATGGTCATGCCGTTATCGAACGGCTCGGCGGCAATATAGCTGCGGTCCGGCGCTTTGGTCATCATATCGATGACATGTTCGCCCGAGCCAAAGCCGATTTCGAAAACACAAGGCTGGTCTTTGGCGAACAGGCTCGCGGGATTGAGCGCGCCGTCTTCCGTCAGAATATCGAGAGGGAGCTTTAACGCATCGTATAGCTCGTCGAAAGCCTGTTTGCGCGTCGGCGAAAGCGGGCGGCCATGCCGCCGCCCGAAAACACGTTTCACTTCGGTAAGAACCTTATTTTCCCGCATAACGCAGTTGATAGCGTCTGGTATGCAAAATAGCAACCAACATCCATGACAAGAAAGCGATAACAGCCGGATAGAATACCGTATAGAAACTGTAGGTTTCGAGCGCCATAATGCTCAGACTGAACGTAATGCCGTAGATAAAGAAACTGATCCAGTTTTCGTTGAGGGGGTCGTTCCACGATTTTCGGATTGTCGGGTAAAATCCCGCGCCGTCAACAGCAGTCACGAGAAGAATGGACCAGAACGGGTTTTTCGTTGCGACCCATACGGCAATTGCGGCCAAGCAAAGCCCGAGGCATACTTTATCCGATTTTGCGATGTCGTGCCTTCCCTTTACAAAACCGAGAGCCGCGTTGGTCATGCAGGCTGTTGCGATCCATGCCATGACATAAGCGCCATATCCGCCGCCGTTCTGAAATTGCGCCACGGCTATGATCAGGGAGATAATGCTCCAGATCAGCCATGTATAGGCATGGGGACGCGTTCGCCCACGAATCACGGTCGAGATGTAATAAACAAGATTGCAGACGGAAATGCCAGTTGCCGCAATCGCTAGAAATAACTTCGTCTGCGGATCAAACAACAACTCCATTCGGTGTGGTTACCCCAGAGTTTTTTGCAGGTCTGCAACGAGGTCGGTTTTTTCCCAGCTGAAGCCGCCATCTGCTTCCGGCTCGCGTCCGAAATGGCCATAGGCGGCAGTGCGGGCATAGATCGGCTTGTTCAGTTGTAGGTGCTCGCGGATGCCGCGCGGGGACAAGTTCACCAGTTGCGTGATCGCGCGAACGATGTCGGCTTCCGGCGCGGTGCCGGTTTCATGGCAATTCAGGTAAACCGAAATTGGTTTGGCGACGCCGATGGCATAGGACAGCTGGATCGTGCATTTTTCGGCGTACCCCGCCGCGACGATATTCTTGGCAAGATAGCGCGCGGCATAGGCGGCTGACCGATCGACTTTGGTCGGATCTTTGCCAGAAAATGCGCCGCCGCCATGCGGGGCTGCGCCGCCATATGTATCAACGATGATCTTCCGTCCTGTTAATCCGGCATCGCCAACGGGTCCACCAATCACAAAGCGGCCTGTTGGATTCACATAAAGTTCATCTTCGACCGGCATCCATCCAGCGGGGAGGACGGATTCGACCACCGGTCGAACCATGTCGCGGACATCTTGCTGGCTTAATATTTCGTCATGTTGTGTAGAGACGACGACCGATGTCGCGCGAACAGGCAAATCATTCTTATATTCAAGGGACACTTGCGCCTTTGCATCGGGGCCGAGGTCTTTGAGCGCCCCCGAATGGCGCATGTCCGCCAGCCGTCTCAGGATATCATGGGAATATTGAATGGCCGCAGGCATTAAAGAGGGGGTCTCGTTGCAGGCATAACCGAACATAATGCCCTGATCGCCCGCGCCATCGGTGTCGACGCCTTGGGCGATATCGACCGATTGCTGGTGAACGCGGCAGTCGATCTCGACGGACTTCCAGTGATAATCTTTTTGCTCGTAACCGATATTCTTGATCGTTTGGCGGGCAATATCCTCCATGACATCGCGCGTGATGCTGTTGGGCCCGCGCACCTCACCGATCAGCGCAACAAAATTTGTTGTCGTGGCCGTTTCCACCGCTACCCGGCTATTGGGGTCAGCAGCGAGATAGGCATCCAGTATGGCATCCGATATCTGGTCGCATATTTTATCGGGATGGCCTTCGGATACGGATTCGCTGGTAAAGATATAATCTTTTAACCGGCGTGTGTTGGGCGTGGGCGAGATATCTGTCTGGGCTGCGTGTGTCATATATAATGAATACGCGTGAACGGCTTTGTGATCAAGCC
>CAYSGL010000070.1:0-2159 GCA_964430725.1 uncultured Pseudobdellovibrionaceae bacterium | reverse complement strand
GAGCGAGATAGCGGGCGGCTTATTCGTCTGGCGAGTCGTTACTCTCGGCCATTGATTTGAGAAGCTTAAAGAAGTCTTTTCTGACTTTGGGATTTTTGATCGAATAATAGACGCGGACAAGCTCCAATGTTTCTTTTTCCTGCATCACATCGCCCGGTAAGCCTTCGAAGGCTTCCTGCCCGTTATCGGACATACCGATGACGGCGAGCTTGGTCGAATCTTCGAAAAAGAAATCAACAGGAACATCCAGTAATGTGCTGAACTGGAACAGGCGCGAGGCGCTGACCCTGTTGGCTCCGTTTTCATATTTTTGTATTTGTTGGAACGTGATTCCGACCATCTCGGCCAGCTTTTCCTGACTGATGCCCAGAATGGAGCGCCGCTGCCGCAAGCGCTGGCCGACATGCTCGTCAATTGAATTGGCGCGGCCCTTCTTCTTATCTGTTTGCTTTGGCACAGGGGACAACTTGGTCTTGGCTTGTTTGATCATTGGTACAGTTCCTACGTCGTATACTCTTCATTACATGGCTGCGGAGCCAAAACACTTGATTATGAAATCAAGGCAACCATACAAAACCATGCAGATGTATGCAAGAGAACAATAATATTTGCAACCTAAAGGTTAGGGTGCGTAAGCGCGATGCGTCTTGAGCGTGTTGCCCCAAGGAGGATGATAAGCATCAAAACGCCCAGCCACGGGCCGTTTCCGGTGTGCGCGAACAGCGTGGGCGGCAAAGGCAGGGGTAGCGAGGCGTCCAGTGCTATTTCCTCGAAGAGTTCCGATTTTGCAACGACCCTGCCATAGGGATCAATGATTCCGGAAATTCCTGTGTTGGCTGAACGAACGGCCGGCAGCCCCTCTTCAATGGCGCGGATTCGAACCTGGAAGAAATGCTGATATGGCCCGGCGCTGTCTCCGTACCATCCGTCATTGGTGACGACGGTTAACATTTCGGGGCGCGTCTTACGGTCTGCGGCATGGCCTGAAAAAATAACTTCATAACATATCAGCGGACTGAAAGCGGGGGCGTTGCCCACATTGTATGTTGTCGGTCCGTTGCCGCGCTCGAACCCCTGGAATTGCACGACCGGCTTGAGGGGGATCCATTCCTGAAACGGTATGAATTCTCCGAACGGAACGAGATGTGTCTTGGCATAAACGGCGCGGATGTCTGCCTTTTTATCATAGGCGATCAGGGCGTTATAGTAGCGGCTGCCCCGCTCATCCTGATTGTGAAGCAGCGCGCCGGTCAGCAGATAAGCCTCCCCGCCGCCTTGCGAAGAGAGCAGGGATTCTATGCGGTCGCGCGCATCGGGATGATCGATTAACACAGGCGGGATAGCGGTTTCAGGCCAGACGATCAACAACGTGCGGCCCGTCTTATCTTTTGCCGACAGGCCGAGATGTTTCTCAAAATGGGGAATAATCAGGGACTGATCCCATTTCAGGGATTGCTCGATATTGGGTTGCACGATGCGCACAACAACATCTTCGTTAAAGACCGTTTCGTGCGTCAAACGCCACGTTCCATATCCGTAGAGGCTGACTGCGATCAGGCATGTAACAGCGAGGGTCACTGCGCGGCGAAGGCGATCACGGCGCGCCAGATATAAAAAGCCCGGCGCGCTTGCGATGAGGACGGTCAGGAATGTCAGACTATACGCCCCGAACAGGCTGACAGATTGGAGAATGTCCGGGACATTGCTCCACGCATACCCATACAAATTCCAGGGAAAACCGGTCATAATTGTGCCGCGCGTCCATTCCGAAAGCGTCAGGAAGGCGGCAAATCCGATCCATGTCGATAACCTGACCTGCCTGTGGAATATCTTCGCTATGGTCAGGAAAAGGGCCGTGAAGAAGGAGAGCAGGGCGGGAAGCCCGATAACAGAGATCGGCCAGACCCACCAGAAATCATTCCCTTCGACCAGCAACGCATTGCCGATCCACCACAACCCTGTCGTGAAATAGCCAATCCCGAACAGATAGCCGTGAAAAAAGGCGGCGCGATAATTCTTCGCCTGAAACCATTGATGGAACAGGGTGGAAAGCCCCACGAACAGACAGACCCATAGTCCGGTGGGGGGCATTGAAAAAGCGGCCAGCCACCCGCCTGTCAGGGATAAAAGATAAGGAAGGGATCGCTTTACAATTGGCA
>CAYSGL010000069.1:0-7542 GCA_964430725.1 uncultured Pseudobdellovibrionaceae bacterium | reverse complement strand
ACCATCCAGGGCGACGTGGCCACGGGAACGATGCTGGCGGCGCTCTTCGCCCTCGGGCACTGCCTGCCCATCGCCGCCGTGGGCGGGTCCACCGCCATAGCCGGGCGCCTGCTCAGCTGGTCCCCGCTGAGGAATCAGGGCGCATGGTTCAAGACAGCCGCCGCCCTGACCAACATGACCCTCGGCGCGCTGGAGCAAAATTTGGGCGAGGCGATCGTCAAGGCCGCCGATGAAGTCATTGACGGGTCACTGGCGGACCAGTTCCCCCTGTCTGTCTGGCAGACCGGTTCCGGCACGCAAACGAACATGAATGCGAACGAAGTCATCGCGGGCCGCGCCAATGAAATGCTCGCCGGGACTCGCGGCGGCAAGTCCCCCGTCCACCCGAACGATCATGTAAATATGGGGCAGAGCTCGAACGATAGCTACCCGACCTGCATGCATATCGCGGCGGCGCAGGAAACCGTCAACCTGCTCCTGCCCAACTTGCAGCAATTGCACGCAGCATTGGACGAAAAAGCCAAGGAATTCGCGCCTTTCGTCAAGAACGGGCGCACGCACCTGCAAGACGCAACCCCCCTGACACTGGGCCAGGAATTCAGCGGTTATGCTGCACAAATCGAGCTGGGAATCGCGCGCGTAAAGAGCGCCCTGCCCCATGTGCTGATGCTGGCCCAGGGCGGTACGGCGGTTGGTACGGGGATCAACGCCAAAGTCGGCTTTGCCGAGCGGTTCGCCACCGAAGTCGCCCAGATCACCGGCCTCGATTTCATCACCGCGCCAAACAAGTTTGAAGCATTGGCGGCGCACGATGCACTGGTTGAACTCTCGGGACAGCTCAACGTACTGGCCGTATCGTTAATGAAGATTGCGAACGATGTGCGCCTGCTCGCGAGCGGTCCACGCTCCGGCATTGGCGAAATTATGCTTCCCGCAAACGAGCCAGGCTCATCCATCATGCCGGGCAAGGTCAACCCGACCCAGTGCGAGGCGCTGACCATGGTCTGCGCGCAGGTTATGGGGAACCATGTGGCCGTCACGGTGGCCGGATCGAACGGCCATTTCGAGTTGAACGTGTTTAAACCGGTCATTATTTATAACGTGCTCCAATCCATCCGCCTGCTCGCAGACGCCGCACGCAGCTTTACGATACGCTGCGTTCAGGGTATCGAGGCGGATCAAAAGCGGATCAGGGAACTGATGGAAAACTCGCTCATGCTGGTCACAGCGCTGAACCCGCACATCGGCTATGACAATGCGGCTAAAATCGCCAAGAAAGCCCACGCCGAAGGGACGTCATTGAAAGAGGCCGGCGTTACACTCGGCCTGCTCACGGCAGAGCAATTTGAGGAGTGGGTACGCCCCGAAGATATGATCGGCCCCCGTGACTGATCCCGCCTACCTGCAGCAACCGGCGAAGAAACGCAGCGTGACCATTGCGGGCCATGCCACCAGCATCACGCTGGAAGAGCCGTTCTGGAACGCTTTGAAAGCCGCAGCAAAATCGCAAGACGTCTCCTTACAAACCCTTATCACCCAGATAGACGAACAGCGCGGGGAAAATAACCTCTCCTCCGCGCTGCGTCTGTTTGTGTTGCAAAATCTGCGGAAGTAATTATAAAAAACCGATGCCAGATTTTACGTACAATACCTTGCTCCGCCCGAAAAATGCAGAACCGCTGGAACGCTGGTCCGCAGACGACTTTGCACATTGGTTGTACAAAGGGTTCGCTTCATCCGACACCCTCAACACCGCTTTTGAACCGCTTCACAAGCTAATTTTACCAACGATACCGCTTACCGACCAGATAGCCCAGATATACAGTTATTTGACAGAGAACGCGCAACACAATTTCGTTATGGGTATTGCTCAAGCCGTAACATCTTTACCAAGCACAAATGACGGGCGAGTGGCATACGATCAACTCATCCATTTGTGCGGAATGATTGCCACACCTCTCCCTCTAAAACATTTTGTTGAACGCCTGCGAGATCCTTCATTTCTGCGTTCGGTCAATTCTAAGAAAGCGCAAGAAATTTATGCACTCACCTTCAATATTTGCGCCGGCATGACACCGAAACAACCCGCGCGCCATGCTGTTGTGCACCTTATATTTTCTCCGGAATTCGAACCATACTGGGACGAAGGCTATATGCCCATGGCAACAGACGCGCTGCGCTGCGCCCCCGCCTGAACTTCTCTTTACTTAGCGACCTAAAAACCCGCCGATCGCGTCTTTCAGAACATCTTCGGGTGTTTGCTGTTTGGGTTGCTGTTGCGGCGCATCGGCGGGGGCCGGCGCAGCATCCGGCGCGGCCTGTTGTTTTTGTTGCTGCGGCAGAATACCAAATTGCTGCAGCTTTTCCGTGGCTTTATCGCCCAGCAGATCAGGTAGCTTTTCCTGGATTTTATCAACCGCGCGACGGCGCAGCATTTCATCGAACAGGCCTCGGCCAAAGGTGTTCGCCGGATTATCCAGCGGCCCTTTGATTTCAACGCGGAACGGTTCGACCTCCTTGGCATTGGCCAGCGCAATCATATGCACCGTGTCAATATACCAGCGCGGCAGACTGACATTGCCGGTGGAATCGATGGTTGCGGCCGGCCCCGTCATCTGCATTTTGGCAATCGAGACGACACCCTGATTGATCGTGTAATCACCATCGATCGTATCGAAACGGGTCTGGCCGGAGCTTGTTGCCCCCCCCACGGCATTTTGCAGGCGGTCAAGCGGCTTGCCGCTATCGAGCAGTGCCATGGCAAGTTGGGCCAGATCGAAGCCCTGAAACACCACCGTGTCGGCATCGAGATTGGCCTTTCCTTTTAAGGAACTGACCAGCGCGTTGGGGCTGATTCCGGCGCCACTGACATCAAAGGTTAGCGAGCCTGTACCCGATGCCTTGATGCGGTTCGAACTGGAGAGTGCGACCGCCAGCTGTTGCAGGTTGACGTTCTGCATAGCGCTGTCAACAGACAGGGTTAAAGGCTGCTTCGGGTCGGAGGGCGATTGAACGGACGCGTTCAATTTCGCCGCGCCACCAAACAATCCGCCATTCAGATCCTGAACCTTCAATGAGCCGTTATTCAAAGTCACCCGTGTTTTCGGATTCTGGAAGTTCCAGCCGCCATAGGTGATTGATTTGGCGGAAACCGCCAGATCCATATTGGCGCTGTGCATCCAGCCCATATCAAAGGCATTGCGCGACCAGCGCTCACCGCCCGCCGAAGCGGATGAGCCGCCCGCGCCGCTGCCGCCAGATTTTTTGGCCCCCAGCAGATCATCGAGTGGTAGGTCGCCGAGCACCAACGTGCCGTTGATCGCGGGCTTAGCGCCGCTATTATCGAAACGCAGATCGCCACCGGCAGTCGTCTGGCCGAGTGACGCCTTAAAGTCATTCAGGGTGTATAGCTTGCCGTCATTGACAAGGCGGGCATAGAAATCGACCGGTTTGGCCATACCCGGCCCGCCGCTGAAGCCGGGATTCACAATCTGCATTGCCTGAACGAAATTGGGATGTTTCAGGCGCACCGTCAAATTATCAAAGGTCGGCGTGCCAAGCAGCCCCTTTGCATCGCCCGATGCGTCCAGCGAACCGGACAGCGCCTTGGCATTCGCATTGAATGCCAGCGCATCTGCCGTTCCCTTGGCATTGGCCGTTACTTCAGCCGCGCTAAGTTGGGACGGTAATTTGGACGTATCCTGTTTTAAGGCCGTCATCACGGCCTTGACGTTATCCGTCTTGCCATAAAAATCGAGATCGATGCCGGACAGGTTTTTCAGGCTGGCAACCTTTCCTTTGGCCGAAAGCATGGCCCCCAGTAGATTTTGAGCCGAAGCCGTTTCAAGGGTCAGCGCATCGCCGATGCTCTTGCCCTTCAAACGAATGCCGGATGCGTCCATCGCATTATATCGCGCCTTTTGAAGGCTGACATCGAACGTCAAGTTCACAGGTAACTCAAAATTACGGACCGGCTCTAAGGCCGCTTTCATATCCTTGGGCGCGGCTTGTGATTGCTGAACCGCCTGCTTTTTATCACCCTTTAAACGGGTCATCAGATCATCAAGGTTCAGATAGCTGGCCGAGAGATCAATCGCGACATCGGGCTTGCCGCCTGCGACCGGTTTGTATGAACCGCCCACGGAGAGCGCCGTGTCATCCAGCGTGATCCGGCTGTCATTCAGGCTGATCCGTGCACCGTCCAGCCCGCCTTTAATATCAAACTCGGCTGTTTTAAAGGCTTCCAGCGCAGCATTGTCACGCTGATCGGGTAATGCGGCGCGCAACAATGTCGGCAACTGGTTCGCACGTCCCTTGGCTTCAAAGCTGAGATCAGGGTCAGAATAAGTAATTCCGCCACCGGAGTTGATTGAAGACGAAGCGTATCGTAATCGCCCTTTTGCGTCGATCTGCCCCCCGCCCGGCAGGTCATTGGCCTTGACCGCCACAGCCATGGTTGCCCCCTGCTTGGCCGCCGTCAGGGTCACCCCTTTCAGGCTCTGACCGTTCATGGCCAGTTCAGGTGCGTTAACAGATATGTCGAGCGTCAAGGGAAACGGAAAAGACAGCGTTACGGGAACAGGCGTATCGGATTGAGCATTCTGACCCTCTTTCGCGCCTGTTTTTGACGAGGCAGAACCACCCGTTTTTTTCATCAGCGCGTCGATATTGAGGCCATCTTTTAAATCGAAACGCCCCGTCACAGCCAGCGGATTTCTGTCCTTGATCCCGCCGACATCAAGAGCGCCAGCCCCCGCCAGCTTGCCGATCTGAAACGTGGCGTCGCGAATACTCGCTTTTTGCTCATTGGCCGTGATCATCCCCCGCAACGTCGTTTTGCCCTGAAGCGGGGTGGGAACGGCCGCGAGGTTTTCAAGCTTATCGAGGGTGACGCGCACCTCCCCTTGTGTGTTGAAGGGCGCAACCTTGCCCGCAACCCCATCAAAGGTCACGGAGACGTTCTTGTCCGGCAGACCAAACTTGGCATTCACCTGAATATCGTCGCCTGCGTCAATGGCGGACGTTTTCGCCTCATAGGTGATCTTGTTGCCGCCATACACGACATCGCCCACGGCATCATACGGCCCGAACAGGCTGTCGGCCTTCAAATTCACATTCAGATGTTCAGCCAGCTGGCTCGCGCCCGTCTGATAATTGACGAACTGGATGCGTCCGTCCTCGATCTTCACCGAGTCCAGAGAAATAGCCTTCATTGCACCGTTTATATCATCGCTGGCCACATCAGCGGCGGCCCCCGCGATTTCCGCAGCCGCCTGTCCGCCTTGTGATACCTTTTCAACGATCCACGATTGTCCGCCCTGCTGGTTCACTTCCAAACGAATATCGGGCTTTACCAACTTGATATCCTGCACCACCACCCGTTTTTCCAGCAGCGGGAACAGCGCCACACTGACCGTCGCCTCTTCCACCGCAATCAGCGTACGTTCTTTGACCGGGCTTGGCGCCGCAATCACCGCATCGCGGATCGTGACGCGCGGACTGGGCAACACCGCCAGCGACAGATCACCGTTTAATTGAACATCGTAACCGCTCGCCGTTTTGACCTGCTCGGCAATCTGGGCTTTATATTTGTTCCAGTCCACAAAGGACGGGCCAATCAGGACCGCCCCCAAAACAAGAACAACGACAGTCAATATAACGGCAAGTATGCGCACGGGGATATCTCCTTATGGAATGTGTATAAAATGCACTGGGGGCTAATATAGCCCCCAAACGCAAAAACTCAATCAAAGTTCCAAGGTGGGTTACACCATATACTGCCCGCCATTGGCGGTGAGGGTCGCGCCGTTGATAAAGGCGGCCTTATCGGACGCGAGGAAGGCGACCAAGGCCGCGATTTCCTCGGGCTTGCCCATACGGGCCGCCGGAATTTGGCGGATGATGGAATCGAGCACATCCTGTTTCATCTGCGCGGTCATATCGGTGGCGATGTAACCGGGGCATATGGCGTTGACGGTAATCCCCTTGGCGGCGCTTTCCAACGCCAACGCTTTGGTAAAGCCGATCATGCCGGCCTTGGCCGCCGAGTAATTGGTCTGGCCGAACTGCCCTTTTTGCCCGTTGATGGAAGAGATATTGATGATGCGGCCATAGCCCACGTCACGCATACCGCCGATCACGGCCCGCGACATATTAAAACAGGAACCGAGATTGGTTTCCATCACAGCATGCAATTGGTCGGGCGTCATTATGTGCAGCATGGAATCTTTGGTGATCCCCGCATTATTCACAAGAACAGCCACCGCGCCCATTTCTGCAACAATCCGCGCCACGCCATCGGCGCAAGCCTGATAGTCGGCAACATCGATTTTATAGGCCTTTGCGCCTGTCTCGGCTTCGCATTGCTGCGCCGCCTCTTCATTGCCTTGATATATTGCGGCAACGTCATAGCCCTCTTCGCGCAAGGCGCGGGTGATTTCAAGGCCGATGCCGCGTGTGCCGCCTGTTACGATTGCCAGCTTGCTCATAGTGTTTTCCATTCCATTGTATTGTCGCGTTCTACCGTCAGCGCCACGCCCATACCACCGCCAATGCATAATGTTGCCAAGCCACGCTTCGCATCCGTGCGCGCCATTTCATGCAGCAACGTCACCAGCACCCGCGCCCCCGACGCGCCGATCGGATGGCCAAGAGCGATAGCGCCGCCATTCACATTGACCTTTGCCGGGTCAAGATTGAGTTCTTTGAGAACGCAGCAAGCCTGTGCCGCAAACGCCTCGTTGGATTCTACAAGGTCGAGATCGGCGACCGTCCATCCCGCTTTTGCGAGAGCGCGCTGGCTGGCCGGTATCGGGCCTGTCCCCATCACCGCCGGATCGACCCCCGCCGTCGCCCAGCTTGCAATTCTGGCAAAAGGCCTGAGGCCGCGTCTTTGCGCCTCGGATGCCCGCATAAGCAAAACCGCCGCCGCCCCGTCATTGATGCCCGATGCGTTCCCCGCCGTAACCGTTCCATCGGGTTTGAAGGCAGGCCGCAATTTCCCCAGACCTTCCGCCGTAACGCCGGCGCGGGGAAATTCATCGGCATCCACCACCACCTCGTCTTTTTTGACTTTGATAGCGACAGGCACGATCTCATCCTTGAATTTTCCAGCGGCAATGGCCGCCTCTGTTTTTTGCTGGGAAGCCGCAGCAAAGTCATCCTGTTGTGCGCGAGAAACACCATAGTGTGCAGCGATATTCTCGGCCGTTATTCCCATATGATAGTTATTATAAACATCCCACAGGCCATCGACGATCATCGTGTCGGTCAGTTCGGCATTGCCCATTTTCGTGCCTGCACGCATGTGTATGGCGTGGGGCGAAAGGCTCATATTCTCCTGTCCTCCTGCAACAACAATGTCGGCATCGCCAGCCAGAATCGCCTGCATCCCCAATGCCACAGCCCGCAGACCCGAGCCGCAGACCTGATTGATGGTCATGGCTGGTACACTATGCGGCAAGCCGGAGAGAATGGCCGTCTGCCGCGCCGGATTTTGTCCCGAAGCCGCCGTTAAAACCTGTCCCAACAACACATCGGAGA
>CAYSGL010000068.1:1384-7579 GCA_964430725.1 uncultured Pseudobdellovibrionaceae bacterium | reverse complement strand
GGTCACTGTGCCATTCAAGTTTCTTTTAATTCGTGCCAACAGCCACCGGATGAAGGCATTGCAAAGTTCTCTATTGAAGCAAATCCTTCAGCCATTAATGAACTTGGAAAAGCATTAATAAAAATGCAGAGTTTTGAAAATTCCGCCATCAGATGGACACCAGAAAAAACAGAATTTCACGAGGAAATTAATGCCTAAAAGAACCGACATAAAATCCATCTGTATCATTGGCGCCGGACCGATCGTGATCGGGCAGGCGTGCGAATTTGATTATTCGGGCACGCAAGCGTGCAAGGCGCTGAAAGAGGAAGGGTACCGTGTTATCCTTGTAAACTCGAACCCCGCCACCATTATGACCGACCCAAGCATGGCGGATGCAACCTATGTCGAACCGATTACGCCGGCCATCGTCGCCAAGATTTTAGAAAAAGAAAAACCCGACGCGTTGTTGCCCACCATGGGCGGACAGACGGCGTTGAATACCGCGCTGGCGCTGGCCGAAAACGGGACACTGGATAAACTGGGCATTGAGCTGATCGGCGCGAACCGCGAAGCGATTGCGAAGGCCGAAGACCGTCACCTGTTTAAACAATGTATGAACGAGTTGGGCCTTGAAAGCGCGCGCTCCGCCCTCGCCCATAACATGGATGAAGCACGCGCGGCGCTGGCCGAAATCGGCCTGCCCGCGATTATCCGCCCCGCCTTTACGCTCGGCGGATCGGGCGGCGGCATTGCCTATAACCGCGAACAATATGAAGAGATTACACAGTCGGGACTTGATGCCTCGCCCATCTCGCAAATTCTCGTCGAGGAATCGCTCCTCGGCTGGAAGGAATATGAGATGGAAGTCGTGCGTGATAAAAACGATAACTGCATCATCGTGTGCTCCATCGAAAACATCGATCCGATGGGCGTGCATACTGGTGATTCGATCACCGTCGCCCCTGCGCTGACGCTCACCGATAAAGAATACCAAATCATGCGCAATGCCTCGATCGCCGTGCTGCGCGGCATCGGCGTGGAAACCGGCGGATCGAATGTGCAATTCGCCGTACATCCCGAAACGGGCCGTTTGATCGTCATTGAAATGAACCCGCGCGTGTCGCGTTCATCCGCGCTGGCTTCCAAGGCAACAGGCTTCCCGATTGCGAAAATCGCAGCAAAACTCGCGGTGGGTTATACACTCGATGAGCTGGGCAATGACATTACCGGCGGTAAAACGCCCGCCTCGTTCGAACCGAGCATCGATTATGTTGTCGTGAAAACGCCGCGCTTTAACTTCGATAAATTCAAGGGGACGGAAAAACGCCTGACCACCGCGATGAAATCGGTCGGTGAAGCGATGGCGATGGGCCGCTCGTTCGAAGAAGCGATGCAAAAAGCATTGCGCTCGCTCGAAGAAAAACTCGATGGTTTTAGCGACCAGGTGATCGGGGATGGTAAAGAGATGCCGGATAAGGATCAGGTGCGCGCCGCTCTATCCATTCCGACCCCGCGTCGCCTGCTGTATGTTGCGCAAGCGATGCGTCATGGTTTTTCCATCGAGGACATTTACGATGCGTGTAAAATCGACAAATGGTTCCTCGAGCGTATCAAGAACATCGTCGACACTGAAATTCAGGTAAAGATTAAGGGCTTGCCAACAGATGCGGATGGCTGGCTGAAACTGAAAAAAATGGGCTTTTCCGATGCGCGGCTGGCCAAGCTGATGGGCGTGGATGAAGCCACCGTCCAGCGCGCGCGGGCAAAACACAAAGTGCATCCGGTGTTCAAACGCGTCGATAGTTGCGCCGGTGAAATCCCATCGGTCACGCCGTACATGTATTCATGCTACGAGAACGGCGGCGAGAGCGAATGCGACCCCACCGATAAAAAGAAAGTCGTCATCCTTGGCGGCGGACCGAACCGTATCGGACAAGGCATCGAGTTCGATTATTGCTGTGTCCATGCGTGCTACGCCCTGCAAGAAGCAGGTTACGAAACCATTATGATCAACTGCAACCCCGAAACCGTATCGACCGATTACGATACGGCGGACAGGTTGTATTTCGAACCGCTGACATCGGAAGATGTGATCGAAATCATCAACGCCGAAAATAAAAACGGTGAAGTCAAAGGGGTCATCGTCCAGCTTGGTGGGCAGACACCGCTCCGCCTCGCGCATGACCTCGAAGAAGCAGGTATTAAAATCCTTGGAACGGACGTCGACGCGATTGATCTGGCCGAAGACCGGGAACGTTTCCAGAAACTCTTAAAGAAACTTGGCTTACGCCAACCTGAGAACGAGCTGGCCTCCAGCGAAGCCGAAGCCATCGAGAAAGCCGAAAAGCTCGGCTTCCCGATCGTCATCCGCCCGTCCTATGTATTGGGCGGACAGGGTATGGAAATCTGCTCGAACATGGATGAATTGAAACGCTATATGGGCCGCGCGGTCGAAGTATCGGGCAAAAATCCTGTGCTGCTTGACCGTTATCTCAAGGGCGCGCTCGAAGTCGATGCGGATTGCATCAGTGATGGCAAGGATGTGTATATTGCCGGCATCATGGAGCATATTGAGGAAGCGGGTGTTCACTCCGGCGACTCTGCGTGTGTGCTCCCGCCGCACTCCCTGCCCTTCAAGACGGTAAAGGAACTTGAGGCACAAACGATCAAACTGGCCAAAGCGCTCAAAGTCAAAGGCCTGATGAACGTGCAATATGCGCTTAAACGTAACAAGGACACGGGCGAATATGATGTGTTTATCCTTGAGGTAAACCCGCGCGCCTCGCGTACGGTGCCGTTCGTGGCCAAAGCAACAGGCGTTCAGGTTGGCAAGATCGCCAGCCGCATTATGGCGGGCGAACCGCTCTCCAACTTCTCGGACAAACTTGTCGGCATGTCGATGGAACACACGGCGGTGAAGGCACCTGTCTTCCCGTTCAATAAATTCCCCGGTACGGACGTGATCCTCGGCCCCGAAATGAAATCGACGGGTGAAGTGATCGGCCTTGATAAGGATATGGCGCAGGCTTTTGCGAAATCGCAGCGTGCGGCGGGCACGATCCTGCCGACGCAAGGCACAGTATTCTTATCCGTACGTGACAGCGACAAGGAAAACCTCGTCCCCATCGCGCGTGAATTGCAGAGCCTTGGCTTTAATTTGGTGGCCACGGGCGGGACGTGCAAGCATTTGCAAAACGCGGGGCTGGATGTACAACGCGTCAACAAGGTGATGGAAGGCCAACCGCATATCGTGGACGCCATCATCAACGGCCAGATCGATTTTATGATCAACACCACCAAGGGGCCGCAGGCTTTCGCGGATTCGAACTCGATCCGCCGTCAGGCGCTGATGCATAAAATCCCCTACTACACCCTGCTGACAGCGGCGAGCGCCGGCGTTCAGGCAATCCGCGCCCTGAAAAACCGCGAAATGGATGTCCGCCCGTTGCAGGATTATTTCCCGCAGGAAGAGACGGATGCCAAGAACGGGAAATCCGAAGCGGCCTGATTTTCAATAACGGTATAGAATCGCGGGGAACTTGTTTCCCGCGATCTTCGTTGTATGTTTGTAATATCGCGTTATAACGAAAGGACATAATATCATGCTTATTTCCAAAGCCAAAATGATGATGCTGGCCGCGCCACTGGCCCTCATCGTCTCCATGCCCGCCATGGCCGAGACCATTACTACCAACCCGGATGGCTCGCATACTGTGACGGAAGTTGTCGGATATAATGAAACAGTTACTTTCTCCGTCCCTGGAAAAGATGCCGTGTTCGCCCGCATGGACCGTAATGGTGACGGTCTGGTTCAATGGCCCGAGTTTCGCGACTATGTCCAGATGGACAATGAGTACGAAGCTTTCCTGAAAATGGACAAGAACCGCAACAAGGTGATCGAACTGAACGAGTATCGGGAATTCGATAGAATGCGCAATCGCGTCCTGACGGAATCTGATGGTGACAATCGCGTGGCCGTTGACCGCGAATATCGTTCGACGCAAGACTTGCCGGATGGAGAAAGCTATACGCGCTTTGTTCCGACAAAAACGCAGAATTTCGGAACACGTGACATTAACTAAGGGTCTATTGACCTTATAAAAATACAGGCTATATTGCCACTTAAGTCCGCCGCGCAATCGGCGGGCTTATTGTTTTTTTAATAAAAGGAATGATGCCATGCAAAAAATACCGATGACCCGCAAAGGTGTGGAAACGCTTGAAGAGGAGCTGCGTCACTTAAAGAACGTTGTTCGTCCGCAGATCATCGAGGCAATCGCGGAAGCGCGCGCCCATGGTGATCTGTCGGAAAATGCGGAATATCACGCAGCGAAAGAAAAACAGAGTTTTAACGAAGGCCGGATCAAAGAACTGGAAGCTGTTATTTCATCAGCCGATATTATCGATCCCCTTCAATTTGCCGGGCATACAACTGTGCGTTTTGGCGCCAAGGTCGTTCTGGCGGATGAAGAGACGGACGAAGAAAGAACGCTGATCATTGTCGGTGAATATGAATCCAACGCCGACGAGGGGCGCATTTCCGTCACCTCGCCCATCGCGCGCGCGCTAATCGGAAAAAACCAAGGTGACTCCGTGAAGGTTTCGACTCCTCGCGGATCGTCATCCTATGAAATTCTCGAAGTTCTTTTCGAACAGCATTAATTAATCAACATCGATAGGCACCCCGGGCTCGAACTTGATCGTTCGCAGCAACGGGGTCGCCTTGACCGTTTCAACCGAGGGAAATGCGGTCAACTCCTGACTCAAAAAAGATTGATAATCTTCCCAATAATGGGCGACGATTTTTAAAACAAAATCCACATCGCCGGACATCATGTACGCGACGCGCACCATCGGCCATTCCAGACATTTCTTTGTAAACGCCTTGATGTCGGTGTCATTCTGGCTTTTCAGTTTAATATTGGCAACGACCGTGATCCCGTATCCCAGCGCCTGGGCATTCAAATGCGCATGATAGGATTCAATTAACTTCGCATCTTCAAGGGCGCGGACACGGCGCAGACAAGGCGGCGCCGATATTCCCGCACGGCGCGACAATTCAACATTCGTAATGCGTCCATTTTCCTGAAGCTCTTTCAGGATCTTGCGGTCTATTTTATCTAATTTCATACGACGGACAGTCATCGTCCTCACTTCTTTTTGCGGTAAAAAATAATAACGTTGTTGATTCGTTTGATATAAGCTTTCCAACAGGACAAGACAAGGGTGTTGGCATGATCAATGTATGGATTGTTACAGAAGGGCTGGCTGGTACGGAAAATCAGTGCCTTGGCGTAACAAAGGCGCTCGGCCTCGATAGCGTGACAAAGCGCATATCCCTGCGCCAACCGTGGAAATGGCTCTCGCCTTGGCTTGCAGGGGAGCAAACCTGGACATTCACACCGCGCCTTGAAGCCCCTTGGCCGGATATCATGCTGACATCGGGGCGCAAGGCAATCGCCGCCGCCAGATATATCAAAAAACAACATCCCGACACGTTTATCGTCCATATTCAAGATCCACGGATATCGCCGCATTATTTTGACTTAGTGGCTGTGCCGTTCCATGACCGGCTGCGTGGGGCGAACGTCATTGTCACAGACGCGGCACCAAACCAGATTACGGCGGATACTCTGGCTGCCGCACACCACCCAGCCCCCTCTTCCAAACCAAGTGTCGGCGTTTTGATCGGCGGCAACAGCAAAACCCACACAATGACGGACAGTGTTGTAGAGATGCTGGGGCGGCAATTACGAACATTAGCAAAAGATTATAAATTGCTGGTCACCGTCTCGCGTCGTACACCGCACGAACAAGCGGAGCGGCTGATCAGCTCGCTGGGCGACACAGATGCATTTATCTGGGATGGGACCGGCGAGAACCCCTATTTCGGTATTCTGGCACAGGCCGATTTTCTGATTGTTACCAATGACAGCACCTCTATGATTTCGGATGCCGCCACGACGGGAAAACCGGTTTACCTGATCGCGCTGGAGGGAAGCTCCGATAAATTCGAGCGCCTGTATGCCCATTTAAGCGCATTGGGCGCCATACGACCCTTCACAGGCACTCTGGAGCAATACGACTATATTCCTCTGAACGACGCGCAGAAAATAGCCGAACATATACGCAAAGTCTCTGGATTGTTTTGATTTTGCGGCTTGTCGCGCTGTCATGCACCCGCTATGTCTATGGTATAGCAGAATTGAGTAT
>CAYSGL010000068.1:0-1374 GCA_964430725.1 uncultured Pseudobdellovibrionaceae bacterium | reverse complement strand
AGACAATCCACACCAAGGTGCTGATTATCGGTTCCGGGCCGGCCGGCTACACAGCCGCGATCTATGCCGCGCGCGCGAATTTGAACCCCATCATGGTCACCGGCATGGAGCCGGGCGGACAGCTCACCATCACCACCGATGTTGAAAATTATCCCGGCTTCGCCGACCCGATCCAAGGCCCATGGCTGATGGAACAAATGAAGGCACAAGCAGAGCATGTCGGCACAAAAATCATCCACGATCTGATTACCGATGTCGATTTTACCAAACGCCCCTTCACGGCCAAAGCCGATAGCGGCGCGATATTAACCGCCGATACGGTCATCATATGCACAGGCGCGAAAGCACGCTGGCTCGGTTTAGAGAGCGAGAAAACATTCCGCAATATGGGCGTGTCGGCCTGTGCCACATGCGATGGATTTTTCTTCCGGGGCAAGAAGGTCGCCGTAGTGGGCGGCGGTAATTCCGCCGTCGAGGAAGCGTTATTCTTATCGCAGCTGTGCGAAAAAGTAACCCTCATTCACCGCCGCGATACGTTGCGCGCTGAAAAAATTGCGCAACAACGCCTCTTCGATAATCCAAAAATCGATATACTCTGGGATACAAAAGTGACCGACGTTCTGGGCGTCATGCCCGGCGCAGGTGACAATCCTGGTGTCACGGGCCTGTCGCTTGAAAATGTGAAAACAGGGGACACATCACAGCTTGATGTCGATGGCATGTTTGTTGCCATTGGCCACGATCCCGCGACCGAGCTTTTCAAAGGGAAGCTGACTATGGATGATGAGGGTTATCTGATTACTGCGCCGGATTCCACCGCGACCAATATCGAAGGTGTCTATGCCGCTGGCGATGTCAAAGATAAAACCTATCGACAAGCCGTCACCGCAGCGGGCATGGGATGCATGGCCGCGCTGGAAGCAGACCGTTTTCTTGCCGAGCACGGCGCAAGCGATGTGCACGCACAAGCCGCCGAATAAGAACAAAAGGACATATTTATGGACTGGGATAAACTTCGTATTTTTCATGCCGTGGCAAAGGCAGGCAGCTTCACCCATGCGGGCGAGGCATTGAATCTCAGCCAGTCGGCTGTATCACGTCAGATCAGCACGCTGGAAGAATCCATCAATGTGATTTTGTTCCACCGCCATGCGCGCGGCCTGATCCTGACCGAAGAAGGCGAGCTGCTCTATAATACCGCCGATGAAATTTTCGCAAAAATGGCGATGATCGAAGGACAGTTGGCAGATTCCAAGCAACTGACCGAAGGCCCGCTGCGCATTACCGCCGCACCGTTCATCGGCTCGACATGGCTGGCTCCGCGCCTGAAAAACCTCAAAGACACCCATCCGGACGTGCAATTGACGTTGTTGC
>CAYSGL010000067.1:0-7580 GCA_964430725.1 uncultured Pseudobdellovibrionaceae bacterium | reverse complement strand
AGAGCTCAAACATGACGTGACCGCGTTCCTCACATCCGTCGCGGAATTCGTCCGCGAGGACTCGCGCTATGTTCACCAAGGCATGACGTCATCCGACATTATCGACACGGCGTTCGCGGTACAATTGACGCAGGCCGCCGATTTGCTGTTGAAAGACCTCGACGCCCTGCTCGCTGCGCTCAAGAAACGCAGCCTCGAGCATAAAGACACGCTGTGCATTGGTCGTTCCCACGGTATCCATGCGGAGCCGACCACGTTCGGTTTGAAACTCGCGGGCCATTACGCCGCGTTCAAACGCGGACGCGAGCGCCTTGTCGCCGCGCGCCGCGAGATCGCCGTGTGTTCCATCTCCGGCGCGGTCGGCACCTACGCCACTGTATCGCCCGACGTTCAAGCCTATGTTGCCGATAAGCTCGGCCTTGAGAGCGAGACCGTCTCGACGCAGGTGATCCCGCGCGACCGTCATGCGATGTTCTTCTCGACGTTGGCCGTGATTGCCAGCTCGATTGAAAACTTCGCCGTGGAAATCCGCCACCTGCAACGCACCGAAGTGCGCGAGGCCGAGGAGTTTTTCGCCAAGGGTCAAAAAGGCTCAAGCGCGATGCCGCACAAGCGCAACCCGATCCTCTCCGAAAACCTCACGGGCCTTGCCCGCCTTGTCCGCGCGGCGGTTATTCCGGCGCTCGAAAACGTGGCGTTGTGGCATGAGCGCGATATCTCGCACTCCTCGGTCGAGCGCAATATTGCGCCCGACGCGTGCGTGACGCTGGACTTCGCGCTGGTGCGCCTGACGGGGCTGGTTGAAAACCTGCTGGTTTACCCCGAAACCATGAAGGACAACCTGGAGCGCATGGGCGGTCTGGTCTTTTCGCAAAAAGTTCTGCTGGCGCTCACGCAGGCCGGCATTTCCCGCGAGGACGCCTACCGCATCGTGCAGGACAGCGCGATGAAAGTCTGGGAAAGCCGTGGAAAAACCACGCTTCTCGACCATCTCAAAGCCGATGAACGTGTTACGCAAAAGCTTGACAATAACGGCCTTGAATCCATCTTTAATTACGGCGATTATTTAAAGCACGTTCCGGCCATTCTGGACCGGGCCCTACAGGACTAGGAGAGATACATGAAAGGCGACGCAAACGTTATCAAGGCGCTCAACCACTCGCTCAAGGGCGAACTGACCGCGATCAACCAATATTTCCTGCATTCGCGGATGCTGGAAGACTGGGGCGTGGCCAAACTCGCCAAGCACGAGTACGCGGAGAGCATCGAGGAAATGCAGCACGCGGACCGTTTGATCCAGCGCATCCTGCTCCTCGGCGGCCTGCCGAACCTGCAAGATCTGTGCAAATTGCTGATCGGGCAGGATGTCAAAGAAGTCATCGAGTGCGACCTGAAACTCGAAATTGACGGCATCAAGGGCTACCGCGAAGGCATCAAGACCGCCGAAGCCGCCGGTGATTACGTAACATCGGATCTGTTCAAGTCCATCCTCGCCGACGAAGAAGGCCATCAGGATCATCTGGAAACACAATTGCAGCTGATCGAACAGATCGGCATCGAACGCTTTATCCAGCTTAATGCCGCGCCGGAAGGTGAGGGGAAGTAATTTCTAACACCCGTCATTGCGAGCGAAGCGAAGCAATCTAGATTGCCGCGTCGGCCTGTCGGCCTCCTCGCAATGACGTTATGACTATAATAAGCGCTAGTTGCAAACCATTCTCATTTGCAGTAGGGTGAGTCGCATACCACAATATTTTGTGGCCCATTCACAAGGAAACACCGATATGTATGTCTGCCTTTGCAATCCGTTTACCGACAAGGATGTCAAACGCGTGCTCGATTCCGGTACGGTCAAGAAAACGCCGGGCGCTGTGTATAAGGCCTGCTCGGGCGGGGTAAAGCCGTGTTGTGCGTCCTGCACCTGCATGGTGCGCGACCTGATGGATGCCCATACGGAACAACAAAACGCCCTGCCCCTCGCT
Organism: uncultured Pseudobdellovibrionaceae bacterium; assembly: GCA_964430725.1. GTDB lineage: Bacteria > Pseudomonadota > Alphaproteobacteria > Micavibrionales > Micavibrionaceae > CAYSGL01. The sequence goes on along the minus strand of CAYSGL010000067.1, from coordinate 5,598 downwards.
GCGGAGTAGCCCCATGATTATCTGCAATTGCAACGTTATCTCCGACAAGGACGTCAAGGAATACATTAGGAAGAACGCCGAAAAGCTCGAAGCCATGCCTTCGAACAAGGCAACGGCGAATATCTTCAACAACCTGCGCCCCAAGACGAGCGCGGACGGCAAAAATCCTTGTGATGGGTGTCTGCAACCGTGCTTTCCGCGCATTGAGGAGCTATTGATCGAGGCCGAAGCCGAGCGCTGCAAAGGCTATCAAACGCCATCCAAATGCGCCGCTGCCGATATTATCGCCAGTTACCTCTTTGAAATGAAATAACGATATTCCTTTTTAAGCCCGCAACCGGCGGCTTTGCCGCCGTCGGGTTTAAAAAGTGCCCGACCGCCTTGCAATCACCCCTTTCCTGTGGCACGAGTCAGACTTCATTTGACCAAAGGAGTCATCATGCTGAAAACACTGACACTTATATTAGGGAGCTTACTGATTATGACCGCCGCCACCAATGCCGCCGAGGGAATCGACCCCGAAAACACCATCTACATGGACCTGAAAGATGGCCGCGTCACCATCAAGTTGTTGCCGGACATCGCGCCGAACCATGTCGCGCGCATCAAAGAACTGACGCGCGAAGGCTTCTATGACGGTATCGTTTTCCACCGCGTGATCGACGGCTTCATGGCGCAGGGCGGCGATCCGTCCGGTACGGGTATGGGCGGCTCGGACAAGCCGGATCTGAAAGCCGAATTCAGCGATTATAATTTCGGTCGCGGCACAGTTGGCGCGGCCCGTTCGCAAAACCCGAACTCGGCCAACTCGCAGTTCTATATCTGCTTTGAAGATTGCAGCTTCCTGAACGGCCAGTACACCGTCTGGGGCCAAGTGGTCGAGGGTATGGATGCTGTTGATAAGATCACGCGCGGCGAGCCACCCGCAAATCCTGATAAAATCATCAAGATGCAAGTCGCCGCCGACGCACAATAAGTTTAAAAATCCCCGCCAAGACGGGGATTTTTTTACCCACCAGAAGTTTTCAACACGATAATAATCGCGGCGCAGGCGACAATGCCAAGACCAGCCGCGACGTTCGCCGTTTCCTTGCGTCCCGTTGCTTTGTAAAACAGCATGATCAGCAGCGTGTCGGTAAATTTGACCGCCGGAACAAGGCCGGGGTTATCGACATAGAACATTGCGGCAAAATTTGATGCCACCATCAGGCTCATAAAAGATCCGACAGCAAAACCTGCTTTAATTGCCGATGGATCAAGCATCACCGCGCGCGGCACAGGACGGCGGATCAGATGATAAAGCAACCAAAGCGCCACCATCGCCGCCGCCTCGACAACGACATAGGAAAACGGCCCGCGCTGGATATCCGTATGTTGTGCCACCAATTTAAACAATAACGGCCCCATAACAGCGGCGAATAGCACAAACCAGATAATACGCAGCGCCTGCCATGAAATCGGGCACGCCTTAAGCTGCATGGTGAACCACACGGACGCGCAGAGCGTAATAAACACCAGCGCGCTGCGAACCGGCGTTTCGAGATAAACCCCGAGCAGAGCCGGATCAAACACGAACCACAGGCAAAATGTCGCAATCACCGATAGTGGCAGAATGCGCGAAATCACCCCCGCCCCTACTCTGGCAATCGCATTAAAGAAAATCACATCGCTGATCGCCCACAAGACGGCCTGCGATAGTACCAGCGCATAGAAGAGCGGATTGTCCGGCAGGCCAAAATAGAGCGCCAATGGCAACATCAAAACGATGCACGCCACTTTCGACCAGAAGGCAATCGCGTAACCATCGACCTTCACTCGCTCTTGGACAAGCATCATACCGGCGGAAAACGCCGCAGAAACAAGCCCAAACACAGCCCAAAGCGGAAAAAACATGTGAAAAAGCCCCTCTTCCCCTATTTGCAGAGACACCAATTTTTCCTATGGTACTCTATTCTTTAAAAGAGGGGCATCGAAATGAATAAGAAGGATTGGTGGCGCGGCGCGGTAATTTATCAAATCTATCCGCGATCCTACAAAGATTCCAACGGCGATGGTATCGGCGATTTGTCCGGCATTACCGACAAAATGGATTACATTGCGGAGCTAGGGGTCGATGGGATCTGGATTTCACCGTTCTTTCAATCCCCCATGAAAGATTTTGGATATGATATTTCCGATTACTGCGCGGTTGACCCGTTATTCGGCGCGAACGAGGATTTTACCATCCTGCTGCGCGAAGCCCACAAACGGGGATTAAAAGTCCTCATTGACATGGTGCTCAGTCACACATCATACGAGCACTCATGGTTTATTGAAAGCCGCTCCAGTCGGGATAATGCCAAGGCGGATTGGTATGTCTGGGCCGATCCAAAACCCGATGGAACCCCACCCAATAACTGGCAATCCTGTTTTGGCGGCCCGGCCTGGACGTTCGATACGCGGCGCGGACAGTATTATTTACACAATTATCTATCCGAACAGCCGGATTTGAACTTCCACAATACCGATGTTCAGGATGCCGTGCTGGACGCCTGTCGTTTCTGGCTTGATCTCGGCGTCGACGGCTTGCGGCTTGATGTGGTGAACTTTTACTTCCACGATAAAGAACTGCGCGGAAACCCGCCACGCGACCATCGCACCATTTCGACGGGCGTTCAGGTTGAAAGCCCGTACCCCTATATTATGCAACAGCATATCTATGACAAGTCCCAACCAGAGAATTTTGACTTCCTGCGCCGCCTGCGCGCGCTGGCCGATAGTTATGGGGATATTAAGCTTCTGGGTGAAATAGGCGATGACGATCCGTTCAAGCTGGCTGTCGAGTATAGCAAAGGCGACGATATGTTACATACATCATACAGCACCCATATGATGGCTGGGCAAAGCAAGGTGCTGACAAAAGACATTATCGTTGAACCGATCACGCTCTTTCACAGCCACTCAAAAACGGCATGGCCAAGCTGGGCTTTTTGCAACCATGACGTGACGCGTGCGGCAACTCGCTGGGCCAAGGATGTTCCGAGCGAACACCGCCTGGCTTTTACCAAAATGCTGATGGCGCTGCTCTGCTCGTTACGTGGATCAATGTATATTTATCAAGGGGAGGAACTTGGCTTGCCCGAGGCTGTCATTCCGTATGAAAAAATCCAAGATCCTTGGGGTAAAGCGATGTGGCCCGAATGGCAAGGACGCGATGGATGCCGCACCCCCATGCCGTGGCATCGCAAGGAAAAGCACGGCGGGTTCAGCGACACGGATGGGGACACATGGCTGCCCATTCCAGACGCGCACTTAAAACTGTCCGTGAATGATCAGGAAAAAGACAAGAGCTCTATGCTGAATTTCACGCGCGAGATGCTAAAATGGCGCAAGTCCAAGCCAGCCCTGATCAAGGGTGATATGAATTGTATTGAAACGAACGACGACAAATTACTGGTGTTTGATCGTTCCTTGAACGGCGAAACCATACGATGTCGGTTTAATCTTGGCGCGGAAGAGCGCGACGGACTAGCGCCTTATGGTTACAGCTTTGATTAAGCGCTAAGCGCCTTCGCGTGCTTGATCAACCGCATGGCTGCCTTTTCGATCTTGTCGGGATCGGAAAGCGGGTCGCGCGTTTCGATGCGGATAATGCCCTGTACATCATCGAACATAAACAGATTATCCGAGTTTTTTGTACCGGCAATGGCAACAATATGTGTTAGCCGCTCATCCGTCAGCCATGCCTGCAATATATCAATATTGCGCGCGAAAAAATGAAGATCGTTATTCCATATCTCGCTTTTGGGGGTATAGGGCTTGAGCGCCGTCAGACTATTCAGAAACGGCAACATTTCTGTTGACCCGACCGCCGCGCCATCGACAAGGCCGCTTGGAAGCGTTATTTCGAGTGCGGTCATCATACGGCGTTGACGCACATCCAGCGCCTGCCGTTCGGCCGCGAACAACGCGACACGATAGCCCTGTATATGCCCTGTCACAGATGGGGAGGACATAAATTGCCCTTTATCGTAAGCCATTTTATGCTTTTTTGCGAAAGCTTCCCAAGCGCGCTTTTGCTTTAGCAAAATTGAGGTCGACCAAAGCGTGGCCCCGATCAAAATTGCCGAAATCACAAACCAGATCGTAAATCCAAGAAAAGACATGCGTTTATCCCCTACCCGCAGTGTACCAAGAAGGGCAAAGGCTTGTCATCTTTGGATTATTTCGGCTCTTTTGTCTGCTGTGCCTCGAAAATAGGCGCGGCATCGCTGATTGGATCGCTTTGAATGGCAGGCGCTTGGACTTCCGGCGAAATTTCAGCCACCGGTGCCAGAACCGGACCTTTTTCCGGCAACATATAGGCCCGAACCCATGCCACGCCGGAACCGGCGGTGCGCTCGTCGCTATACGGGGCATAATTGCGGATCGGCTGCATTAACCAGCCCTCGCCGCACGCGGCCAGAAGTGGCGCAGAAGCCGCCAGAAGCAGGAATGAACGATGAAAACGGGTCATGCGACACCTCGTATAATATGGTCAACCGGTTGAAATAGTGGGCGGCATCGGCCCTGACGAATCAGAAAACTTATCCCCGTAATTATACCCAGTTTTTTCCACAGTGTAAATATAGGACTGGAATCTCAGAAAAGAACAGCGTACATCTTTGTGTCATTGTGTTTTCATATTCTTATACATGAGAGTGTTATGCCGTTTTTTCCTTCCTCCATCACTTCAAAATATCCGCCGATCCGGTCGAACGATTGGCCGCGCGCGTGGCACGGGAAACCGGCATGAGGAAGAAGGAAGCGGCGGAGATCCTGCGCGGCTCGCGCATCAATTGCGAAACGGCGAGCCAGCAGCGCGTGGTCGCCCTGTTCCGCACCGCGCTGGCCGTGAAGCGCGGCCATGGCGCACAGCGGCTGGAACGCTGATTATCGCAACACAAAGCGGGCCCGCTTTATGGGCCCGGAATCCGGGCCCAGCGCGTTTTTTACGCATCCCCTTCGGCCCGCCGCGCCCGCCGCTCGTCCATCGCGGACATGGACAGGACCAGCGCGACCTTGGTGCGGTAATGGGTGATGACCACGCCCTGATACGCGCCCTTGTCGAGAATCCGCAGGATTTTCGAGATGTTGTTCTTAAATTCATGCTTGGTGACGTACATATAATCTTTGGGACGCTGGAAATCCATCGTCGACCTCCTTTGGGTGGTGAATTGGGATAATAAAATGCAAAACGGGCCCGAATTTCGGGCCCGCATTTGGTTGGTTATGCTCAATAAAAAACGCCCGTCACGCGGGCGCATTTGTGGTATTTACTCAATTATAATAACACAGTTAATCCAAAAAAATATCATTTTCTGTACTTAATTTTGGATAGGCTGATTTTTGCATTATCATAATTAGCCTCATTAAGAAGATACGTCATGGCCTCTAAATTATGCCACCCAAGAGATAAAGGACCCATCTTAACATCTAACAGAGAACTCTTATCCATATCCAATGATATGTAAGGTTTAATAACGCCCTCTTTAACCACATAACCTTTATTTTCAGCCATGACCGGAGAATACTCTACCACCAAGCGCCACTCATCCTCCCCACTATAATAGTTTGACT
>CAYSGL010000066.1:0-7637 GCA_964430725.1 uncultured Pseudobdellovibrionaceae bacterium | reverse complement strand
GGAAACAGGCTTCGGATTCAGGGTGGACGTTTGCCTCGCAGTCGATGAAGGAGTTATTGTACTGGCCGCTGGAGATAAAGAAGCCCGCGCCGCTCATGGGCGATGACAGGGAATAGACCCGCACATCGTGGAATTTGTTCGCGTTGGGGGAGTCGCCGAACGTGTTGGGATCATTCCAGTCAACGGGTGTGGTGGTCAGGAGAACGCCGTTGATCTTGGCGCGCGCCACCAGCACACGGCTGATATTGTTCCAGTAACAGGGCTTATTCGTATCCTGCCAGCCGTCGAGCGTAATGCCGATCTGCGCGTCCCAGATCGTTATATTTTCAATGACGTTCTTGACGCAGGGGCTAACCTTGCCCGCCAGAAACAGCGCGGAGCCGCCGCCGACAATCTTGATATTTTCGACAATGCAATAGCCCTCGACAATTTCGATGGCATTGAAATCCGAGCTATAGGGCGGCGCTTTCATTACATCGAGCGGCGTGTCTTGCGCCTGAATGACGCTTTCATCGCCCATGCCCAGAATGGAGTTCCCGTAATGCATCACAATCGGCCCTGTGATGCGGTAAACGCCGCGTGGCAGATAGATGGCCTTCTGTTCGGCCAGGGCGGTATTAATGGCCTCTGTGTCGTCATGGATGCCGTCACCCACCGCGCCGTAATCCTGCGGACGGGCGATCTCCCTTGCGGCCAGATATTGGCGCAGGAGCTGCTTGTTGACGCTCTGGCCGGGGACGAGGATGGAATCGATCTCGGCCATGGTTACAGCTCCGCGCTGGCCAGAACGAGGCCGCCGGATCCTCTTTGAATATGGAATCTTCCCGAAGTCAGGCCGGAGAAATAGGCAATGTCCACACGGCCATGGTTGGGCGTGTTTTCATGCACGGATGTGATGCTGCCCACGGACTGCGTAAAATCGGCTGTATAGCCGTCCGTCATGGCGATAGGGGCATCGACTTCATAGGCCGGTGCGATCCGCATGCCGGGGTGAGAAAATACGGCCTGCATATTGCTGCCGGAATTGGCCACGCCCATGATGCCGCCGACAGGCTGCAAAAAGCGGTGCAGCAGCTTTGTTTCAAACGCGACAGGGCGCAATTCAAAGGGGCGCTGTTCCGCACCGACGCTCAGTTGCAGATCGGCGATATAGAAGTCCTTGGTGGTGATGGCTCCGCAATCGATCTTGATCTCGATTTCGATACCGTTGCGGCAATCGCCCATATCAGGGATGGAAAACGCGATGTCCGTATTGTCATCATCGTTTATGGCCAGCGTGTCGCTATCGATATCCGTCAGCGATGCGAAGTTATCGGCGGAAGTGGGAGTGCGAAGGGTGATAACGTAATCGACCGAAGGGCCGAGATCGTGATAGGTACGGGCCGAAAAATGAGCGGGCTTGTTATAAAACGCCCATGCATCCCTGGCCTCAATGCGGTGACGGAAATAAATCGCGCCGCCCGATCCGAGCGTGGCGTTCTCGACAAAGCAGGCGCGGCCCGTCTGGGAAAGGGAATAAACGCCGGAGATGTGTTTAATGTCGCCCCCGGATACCGTGCCGTCCGCTTTTACGGCCAGCAGATCAACGGGGCCATATTGCCAGCTTGTGGTCAGGGATTTTTGTCCCCGATGGGAGAGCAGGCAGCCGCCATTGATGACGGCATTGATAAGGCCAGGATAGACCAGATCCTCAGGCTGTACGGCACTATCGGCCTTGGAGCCTTGCGCGGCACTGGCGAAATCGCCCGTGTCAGCGGCGGCAGCCGTCCCCAGATCCCCTGGCTGGATCGCTGTATCGGCTTTTGCGCCTTGTGCGGTGGTTGCAAACGCGCCCACATCCTCAAAAGCCGCGCTGCCAACATCGGCCTCCTGCAAGGCCGTATCCGCCTTGCCGCCTTGTTCGATCGTGGCAAAGTCCTCCACGTTGGCGGCGGCTGCCGTTCCTGCGTCCGTGATCTGCGAGAGCGAATGGGTGTGATCGGTCGCCGCCAGCCCTGCGCGAATATCATTCGGTGAAGCGCGGCGCGTGGCTCCGTCTTGCACAATAGGGATGTCTTCCGTTCCGGCAAGCGGAGTCACGGCGCTCGGAAGCTCCGAGATTTTTTTGGTCGTGGTCATGTGGGATGCTCCTTAAAGCGGGTTATTCAAGGATAAGGACGATGGTGGCTTCGCCGGATGTGGTGGCCTCGACAGGCCCGGCGAAGCTGGATTTATTCCCGTATCGGTCAACGGCGCGCAGCCAGTAGTAACGGGTCTGGCCACTGGCCAGCAGATTGCGGGTGAACGATGTGTCATAGACTTCGAGAATGCGGGCCGCATCGATATGCGGCGTCATGGTCATGCTGGATTTTTCCCAGACCTCGACATAACGGAAGTCGCTATCGAGAATGCGATCCCAGCTAATCGTGATGTAATCGTCCCCGGCGTCTGCCGTGACGTTATTCGGTGGCCGGGGCGGAACGGCTTGGTTGTTCGGGACGACCACTTGCGGGCTGTCACCGATACTTTTCAAATCGGAGGCATCGAAGGTGTAAATGGTCTCGCCGTCTTCATCGAGCGTAAGGTCAACGCCCATGTCCTCGACCATCTGCCAGTTTGTAATGCGACATGGAAGGCCATCGATACCAAAGCGCGGGAGATCGACCGCGACGGTATTGCCAGCCGCAACCTGAAACCCTGCAAGATTGGCGGGGTATTGGATCTGGCGTTGCCTGCGGGTTTGTTCGAGCGCGATACGGGCGATGCGCTGCGCCATGGTATGCGAAGTGGTAAAAGACAGATCGAGCGTGCTGATAATTTCCTCGCCGCTATCCTGGGCGATGTAATAGTCCGTGGAGACGGCGGGATAATCGGTCGATTGCCAGTTATGATCCGGCGATACGAACGCACCCTTGATCGTATTAAAAAGCTGTCTGCGTGAACGGTGGGGCCGCATGATGACGGCATCGCGCAGGAAGCTCTGATCGAATGTTTTAAGAGGCGGGCTGTAAGCGCCGACCTGAAGCCGCCATTTTCCGCCCGTATGAACAAGGAATCCGGCGCAGCTTCCCAGCATGTTTTCAAGAATGTCGCGGGGGCTGTCCGAGAGATCGACAACGCCATTGCAGGTGTAGCGTTTCTCCGTGCCGCTTAATGTGGCGACCGTTTCATCGCAGATATTGGCGGCTGCGATAAAGGATCCCATATCAATTTCATCGGCGTTGGCTCCCAGCCCGAAATCAGAAACCAGATAATCAAGAACGCACAGGGCGGCATTATTCGACCAGCCTTCCGTATCGGTGCGCGGGTCGTACACTTTGCGGCCCTTGACGATGGCGGATATATTCGGGGTTCCGCTGGCATAGGCGATATCGTCATAGCGCAGCTGGGCGTGAATATAGGCAAGGCCGCGCAGACGGTGGCCGGATGTCCACTGGCCGCCGCTATTGGAAACCAGAACGGAATCCGCCGTCTGATCGACCGATCCCAGATGCTTGTAAATGCTGGCATAGACTGTGCCGCTCCGCTTATAGGGTTCGGCGGTGGCATCGCTGTTGCCGTCCAACGGCACGACCACATCGTTAAAGAGAATGTCGCCGATTTCTTCGACTTCATGCGCGGCCAGAACAATAACCCAATGCAGCATGTCGAGTTTGTCGCTGCTGCCGATAGGACGGCTGTGCGTGAATACCAGGGGGCCGGAGACGCGCACCTGGCCGTAAACGATCCGGTGGGCCGTGATCGGCTGGTTGACCATTTCCGTCCGGCCCCGGCTGCCATTGGCGATGGAGGTCACGGACGGGCTGATATCGGCCTTTTTAGGTTTCGGCGCGAAAATAGGCGCGGTGAAGGACACCACGGCGGAACCGACCACGCCGCCGATGATGGCGCCGATAATGCCGCCGCCCACGACCGCGCCCACGACTTTGGAAACCACAGCGCCCAGAACGACCGGAATAACTTGAGGCATTATCCAATCCTCCATGCGCGAAGGGCTTGGAGTGCCGGAGTGCCGACCAGTCCCATCGGGCCGGGGGCAAAGATGGAGGATCCGGCGCAGATGCCGAGCGTATCGCCGTGTCCCACATCAAACAGGCAGACATCGCCACGCCCTGCCATGGCGGGTGCAATTTCAGGGATGGCATATTTGTGCGCGACGGCTTCAGCAATCCCCACGATGCCACCATGCTCCTTGAGCATCCGCAGGGCTTGACGCTGGCTGGTATAACCCCGATACGGCGCGGCCAGATCATCGCCCGTTATGGCCATGACGCAGTCCATGGCGAACAGGCAGCAATCGTTCTTGCCCCAGACAAAAGGCTCTTTCAGGCGGGCATGGATATGGGCCGACAGGCGTTCGGGCCAATCGCAATATCGTTTAAGCATGTGAGAAAAGTCTCCAAATGAAAAAGGCTCCCGTGAGGGGAGCCTTTTTGCTGAGTATGTTTTAGTTAGTTTTGATGTTCTTTCAGGGCTTGCTTACCTTTATTGGTCAACGGATATCCGTTTTGAGGTTCCACTAACCCCAGATCAACGCATTCTTCCGCATCGCCACGATTGATTATAGCTGTCCCGCCTTTAGAAAGTTCCTCGGACGCCTTCAAAACACTGAGATGTTTTTCATTCATTTTTGTTTACCTTTTTAATCAAAAAATCCGGTTCAAAAGAGCCTTCAACTCTCTTGAACCGTTCTCTTTATTATATCACATTCCATGACCCTATCCCAAATGCCCTTATTCCGGTGCGCGACCCCAGATGAGCTGCTTGTCTTGCAGGGAGGGGACGTATTCGAGACCCTTGTCGCCGGGGAAGCGGGATTGCTGATCGGCGTCGGTGTAACGGCGGGTACGGACGCGCTCCAGATCGCGCAGTCGGCTTTCGGCAGTCAGGGTGACGGTGGCCGTATCGCCGCCGTCAGAGATTTCAACGGTGTCCATGCGGCCATCGAAAATCAGGACGGGATCCATGATGAGCGTTCTGAAATCCGCATCCATGAAGCCCAAATAAAGGCGGGCTTTCTTGCCCTGAATGGGATAGGTGCTGACCTTGGTGATCAATTCGGCAGGGATGCCGCTTAATTGAAAGCTGGCTCCGGTGGCACGCAATTCGGTCGTTTCTTCGATTGTGGATACTTTGCCGAGGCTTCCGGCTCCGTACCAGATATGGCCGTCCCATTCTATTTGCCCCACGCCGCTCCAGGCGCGGTCGATAACCTCCCCATAATCAAAGGAGGCCATGAGAATAGGGCGCACGACTTGCTTTTCCGTCTCTTCAGACAGAGTTTCGTTCAGGCGTTTATCCATGATTTATGCGAGGATCTGTTCCAGTTTCAGGGTGTAGAAAGAGCGGTTCGGAGGGATGGTTCTGTTTTCCCCGGCATCGTCTTCCGTCAAGCGCATGAGGACGGCGATGCCGTTCAAGACAAGAGGCTGTTCAATAATGGTGGTACGCAGGCGCGGCTCGACCGGAACCGTGGCATAGCCGTCAATATCGGTCGTCACATCGCTCAAAATAATATGGGCGTGGCCTTCCGTGGGCGATATGCCGGATCCGGCTTTGATCACGGTATGAAAGGGTGCAAGGCCGCCGATCAAAAGACCGTTGCGTGTGCCGCCTTTTCGGAGGGTGGGCTGGCCCACGCCTTCGATAAAGCCGCCACTGATCTGGCGCGGGATATATTCAAAACTCTGCGTTTGCAGTTTATAACCTTCCTCCGCGAATATTTCTAAAGCCTCGCCATGCTCAATCGTCAGCAAGAAGCCGCGATCCGTTTCAAACGGGATGCCCACGCCATCGGCCAGCAAAATCAGGTCATCCTCTGTCAGCAACGTGACCTGATCCTTGAAAATAAGAACGACATCCCAGCCGCCGCCGAACAGAGCGTTTTGCTCCGCGCCCAGAGGCGGCGTTTCTTCAGTGGTCAGGAATCCTTCTTCATGGGTTTGATCATCGAAATCATAACGGTCTTCAAAAAACGTCAGGCCGATATCCGCCGCATACTCGTCCATACTCGGCGCGACAGGCGTGGGCATAATGCGCCGAAAATCAGGCACAAGGATTTTCCCGGTCGATCCGCGCAAGGCCGCGATAAGCGCATCCAGAACGCGGGCGCGGTTTCCCTCTAGTTCGAAGGTAAACTCCGCCACCCATTTTGCGGCATCACGCTCTAAAACATGATCCTGTCCGGTCAGCATGGAAGCGAACTGTGTCGTGCGCGGCAATAAATAGAATTTCTGGGTGCGGGGATATATTCCTTCCGGCCAGTCAAAAATCATTGCGGCAAAACCTCGATTAAATTCAGCTCAAAGCTGGTCAGGCGGCGTCTGTCTGTGCTGTTTTCCGTAGCATCGTCATCCAGAAGCCGCATGCGGACGCGGCAGTTATCGGTAACAAGCGCGCCCACCGTGACGGGTTCGCGCAGACGCGGGGCGATAGGCACAGTCGCTTCGCCGTCCTCATCGGCATCTACGTCCTCCAGAACGATATGGGTGCGGCCCACGGAGGTCTGGATCAGATCGCCCGCCTTCAAAACGCCCACGGCTTCGGGCGTGAAGCCCGTAACGGTGAGCGTTGTGCCAAGACCGCTGGCAAGATAAGGGCTGCCCGCGAGAGAGCCAGCAAAGCTTCCAGCCGCCGTGCGTCCAGCTCATTGCGGATGAGCGATATTTTGGAAACCCACCGGGCCGCATCGCGTTCCAGCACTTGAACCTGTCCGGTGAGCGGATTTTCAAATTTCGTGGTCAGGGTGCGGATATAAAAACTCTGCTGGGCTGGCCGCAGATCGAGCGGCCAGTTGATCTCAATATCTACCATTATTTTTTCAATACGTTGGGTGTGGGTGTTATATAATTACAACATGAAGGACACAGACACATATTCCATAAGCTCTCGCGGATATTTTGAGCGAGCAAGGAAAAGCTTTTCTGAAGGTTCAAAGGCATCTTTGATCCATGCCATTCTAGAATTGCGCTGTGCTATTGAGGCGCGCTTACAAGAAATTCTGGATCCACATGATCATGTCCCCAAAAACGTGAAGAGAACGTACAAGATTGATCATCTTTCTAAGGCAATTTCAAAAAATCTATGCAAGGAGAATATTGGCTCAACCATAACGGTGACTGACGGCGATAAAACTTTTGTATTTCGATACATTCCAGTTTCTTCTTTTTTAAAAAAGTTCGCAGAAAAATCTGGAGATTATCTTCATGCATTAAAACGTCCGATTGATGATGAATCATGGGCAGCTTTACGGTTAGAAACCGAGAAAGCCATTTTTGCTCTTGAAGAAAATCTAACAGGAAATTTACTTGGGCCTGCACTTAGAGGAACTGGAGATTTGTGTTCACTAAATATTGAGCTTGAAAATTATCGAGATTCTTTGCCTGATTTTGCAAAAAGTGCCATGGACGATGATAGAAGAATGATCCTTTCAGTTGATTACTTTGAAGTGCTGTAACCTTTTTTTTATTCAAAGCGACTGCCGCGCCGTTGCCATGAGTCCACCGTTTTGCGGTGGGCAAGCTCGACACTGGTTTGCACGATGCCGGGGATACGGGCGTTCAAAGCCTCGTCCACGGCCTGCCGGACGGATTCAGATGTCGCGGCTGGATCGGTGGATCCCCTGGCATCAACATTGATGGTGTAAAGATTGCCGCCAC
>CAYSGL010000065.1:5310-7643 GCA_964430725.1 uncultured Pseudobdellovibrionaceae bacterium | reverse complement strand
TTACGATTTTCCCGAAGATGAATTGATCGCCGATTTGCGCGTCTATGCGAAATTGCGCGATTTCGACAAAAACCTGATCCGCATCACCCGGACATGGGTTTCGGATCTGGTCGAAAAGGTCGAGGTGACCATGCGGGGTCTTAATCTGGTTGTGCTGGTTCTGATCGCCGTCGTGATCGGGTTCCTGATCACGTCGCTATATGGCGTTGTCCAGCAAATGCAGACAGTTAACTAGGTAAATTTACAAGTTTTATACTTTTGTGATACCATCGAGTTGTTATTCTTATTTTCAAGGAGGGAAATACAATGACCATGATTAAACGGACAAACAAAGAGGGAGGGTTTTCCCTTTTGGAACTTTTACTGGTTGTCGGCGTGGGGGCGCTGTTGTTGCTCGCCGGTATTGCGACATATCGCCTGGTAACGCAGGGAACATCCGTGAACGAGGCGGTTCGCGTTCTGACCACCATCAAGGAAAAAACCCAGCGCGCCTTTCAGGGGCAACGCGGTTACGGCACGTCCGGTGCTGATCTTGTCCCGACATTGGTGACGATGAAGGCATTTCCGGCAGGGGTTCTTGACGGCAACGATGTGCCGCGTCATTCCTGGGGCGGTGAAATTGATATCGCGGTCAATACCAACCCGCAGCAATTTGATATTACCTTTAACGGCGTGCCGACCGATGCGTGCGTCAATCTGGGCACGACGTTCGACGCGGATGATACGGATTTTGTCGAACTGCGTGTTGGCGGGGCCGCCGTTACAGGAGAGCTGAACGCCACGACCTTGGCCAGTGCCTGTAGCCAGGCTTCCAATGATCTGACCTGGACATTCTATTAAGATTTTGATTTATAAAGAAAAAAGCCGCTCACAAGGGCGGCTTTTTTTATGCCTGCGTGCCGGATCGTCAGGTTTTCTTAACCTTTTCGGGGTATCCTGTAACTGGGACAAAGTGTTTGAAAAGACACAATTTTTAAGGGGCATAAGGGGAACAACATGCCACATATGACCGATCAGGCCGATCAATATCGCGCCGGCGAGAGAGGGTTCTCGCTGGTTGTCGTCATGTTTTTTGTCGGCTTGATTGCGGCGCTGGTGGCCATGTCCGTTCAAAATCAACGCGGCGCAGTTCAGCGCGATCAGGCGCGCGCCGCCGGATGGCACCTCGCCCAGATTTCCAAGGCCGCGCGGATTTATGTGCGCGATCGCTCGCTGACATCCGCCGACCCGTATCACAAATCCGCTCTGGCGGTGGGCGGCATCGCGATATCGCTGGCCGAACTGGAAGCGGCAGGATTACTGCCATCCAACACCCCCGATACGAATGTCATTGGGCAAACAATTCGTGTGTTTGCCGCCAACTATCCAGTTGATGGCGATCCGGCCAGCTCGCGCACCGTAGCCAGTGCCTATGTCGTTCTTGAAGATTCTGTTCAATCGCGCGCCAATCCGTCCTTGATGCAATATCTGACTGAAGGCGCGCGGGCCCACGGGCTGTATGTGAATGCGCCCATATTTTCCGAGACCGGCAACAACATCAGTGATGAGTGCAATGGCGCGCCGGGTTATGCGTTGTGGGATACGGGATGTCTTAATCTGGCCGACTACAGTGTGATTACCGGCGAGAACGAGTTTACGATCGGCAGTCTGATTGTTCCGGCGTGGCGCTCGGATATTCCGGATACGCGCGCGGTCATGCGTTTCCCGCAACCGGAAAATAACGGCTATGCGACGATGATGACGGCGCTGGAAATGGCGCCGGTCGATCGCAATGCGGACGGTAGCTGCGTCGAAACAATCCGGATTTACGATTACAGCGCCGGAAATATTCCGATTGATACAGGCTTGTGCCGCACGCGCGATGACGGCGTGGCGGCGGCACCAGAAAGCGGTGATCCCGCCTATGTCGATAGTGACGATGCGCGCCGTGATATTATCAATGTTGCCGGGATGACGGTAAACAGCGTGATCGCCGCCGCACAGGATTACGGTGAAAGCGGTGTTGCGGAAACATCGTTCCGCTATGATGGTCTGAACAATCCGGTCTGGCGCGACGAGTACCGGTCTGTCACGCAATATGATTACAGCGAAGTGCTGCATGTCACGGGCAATCTGGAAACAGGATCGAATGTTCATGTCACAGCGCGAATGGCAAACCCATCGAACGACGGCAGTGTAGACCAATTCCCGATTGTCGGTTTTGCCAATGAAACCGGTACCGATTGGGCAAATTTGCGCGTCGATCATAATATTTTCGCGGATCAGGATATGACAGTGAATGGGTCTGCCACGCTGCACCAGGCCAGTGTCGCGGAGTTGAATAACGCGTTGCC
>CAYSGL010000065.1:0-5300 GCA_964430725.1 uncultured Pseudobdellovibrionaceae bacterium | reverse complement strand
TTGCCCGGTGCGGATAATCTTGCTGTGATCGGCGGCAGGCTGGATGCGAATGATCTTATTGTCGGGACGGCAGCAATTGATGCGGGCGGCAACGGATTTGCCGCCGCGCGCATGGATGCGGGAGCCGTGACGATTGAAACGCAGGATGCCGATTTCTTTTCAGTGCTGAATACAACCGGTACGGCGAATGTGACACAAGATATGCGCGATGCCGAGGTGCCGGCTATCGTGGTTTACAGTCTGGAAGGCGGGGGCGATGTCAACGCGCAATCGATGACGGTCGGCGGCAGTCTGGCGCTGGATGGTAATCTTGCCGTTCAGGGTAATGCCGATATGACCGTGTGCGCGGGCGGGGTACAATGTCCCGATATCACGCCGCCGCCGGGGGAGCCGCTTGATTGATGAAACAAACAAACCATAAAGGCCACGAAGCCGGTTTTTCCCTGATCGAGGTTTTGCTCAGCATCAGTATCGGCGCGTTGATTATTCTGGGTGCGGTGCGGATCTCGCAGGATTGGGCGGAGCGCGTGCGTCACCGTGAAGAGGCGAGCTACCTGATTGCCGTGAATGAAGCGGCAAAGTCCTATGTCGCGACAAATTTCGGCGCGATTGTTCAGGATGGATTTTTAGAGACGATTACAGATATCAGCGAAGCCGATAACAGCATGCTGGCCAATGTCGGGCGCAGCCTGAGCATTCCGATCGAGAATAATGGCGGCGGATTTCATTTAAAGGACGGCACGATCGGCCTGCCGGCGAATTTTTCCGACACCACCCCGCTGGGCCGAACAGTAACTGTCTATGTCCGGAATCTGGGTTTTATCGGCGATCAATTAACCTTGCAGGTGATTACCACAACCGGTGTTGATGATGCATCGACGGCGCGTCCCTTAACGCGGCTGGCGGCAACGGATATTGCCCGTTCGATCGGCGTGGAAGCCGGAATTTTTTCAACAGGCGCGGGATGTGATGGTGCGATATCTTCTGTCTATGGGAACTGGAATTTGCCGGGTAGTACTCTGAACAGTGCATCGGCGCTGATGAGTGGCACGAGCGCTTATTGCCCGCCGGCGAATGTCACGCGCGGCGTGAGTGATTATGTGGTTTTACAGGATCGCGTGACCTATGCCTCGATGGTGTCCGGCGATTACCTGTACCGCGTTCCGATTGCGGGGATGCCGTCGGCCAATCGTATGGATACGAATCTGGATATGAACCAGTTTAATATTGATGATGTTGCCTCGATCA
Source organism: uncultured Pseudobdellovibrionaceae bacterium (assembly GCA_964430725.1). Taxonomy (GTDB): domain Bacteria; phylum Pseudomonadota; class Alphaproteobacteria; order Micavibrionales; family Micavibrionaceae; genus CAYSGL01. The sequence continues at coordinate 4,052 of CAYSGL010000065.1, read as the reverse complement.
CGGTCGATAACATGGTCGTGCAGGGGAATGTCTATGTCACAGGGACGGGCGGCGCAGCCCTGTATGTCGATGAAGCGTTGCGTGTTTCGGGCAGCGGCAGCCATATTCGCGGCACCCGCACCAATACGAGCGTCAGCGGCGGTAGTGTGCGCATGAATAATCTGACGGCGGCGGGATTGAATACAGATCCCGACAACGGCGCCGATTGGGGCCGCGATCATATCTCGCTGAACGCGGCGCGAATGGAAGTCGATGAAGGCATGACGATTGGCGGCAATCTGGCGGTCGGCGGATTACTGGATACAAATGACGGGACGTTGAGTACGCCGGAAATGGTGACGGGCAATGCGGTGATATTGACGGGCGGGACTATCTCGACCGGTACGCTGCAAGTCGCGCAACCGTCAACGGTCACGACGCTGAATACAGGGCAGGCGACCATTGGTCTACTTGAAGCCGACGCCGCACTGAATGCAACCAATGTCGAGTTGATAACCGATATGGGTTTTGGCGGCCGCGCCGTGATTGGCGGGTTAAGCGCGCAGGAAGTCCAGATGCGCCAGCTTGATAATTGTACGGCGACGGTGGTGTATGATTGGGAAACGCGTCAACATGTACAGACCGACGCGTATGATTGCAAAGTGGGGCCGACACGATGAAACACAAACATCCCCATCCATCCCATGAAGCGGGCATTACGCTGATCGAGGTTTTGCTGGTCGTTGGCCTGCTGAGCGGCATTATGCTGGTGCTGACGTTATTGTTGCAGGATTTTGCCCGCCGGGAGCACATGCGCGCTGTGGCCGGTCAGATGAGCATGGTTCAAAAAGCCGTCATCGAGCAGGTCAGCAAGGTTGATGCGTTTGCCGCGCTGTACCAGTTGGCACAGGATAATGGCGGCGTCGCGGAAATTTCTATTCTTGATCCGCTTAATCCCGATCGCACCTTGTCGTCTGGTTATGGGTCGACAGGTGGTGTTAGCCTGGAAAGTGGCGGGGGCGGACTGATGCCCAATGCGTTTATCAATGTCGGCGCGGACCCCAGCAACCCGGGATCCTATAGCGGTTTTCGTGACACGTTACCAATACGGGCGGCCGATTATCGCACTGAATATGATAATGCCGTGAACGTGCGGCAGGATGCGCGGTTAAGTGTTCTGGTACGTGCGGCGGGATCGGCGGATGACCGCGCGCTTGAAATTCTGATCGTTAGTGTTGACCGCCTGCGTGAGGCCGATATACGCGGCATCGCGGCGGCGATGGATGCCAGTGGCGGATTTATATCGGGGTATGATGATGATCCCGATAATATCTGTCACGATACGGGATGCGCCAATACCGCGCGCAGTGCCTTTGGTAACTGGTATGCGCATTTACCGCAATTTTCGGGTACGCGCTGGTACGATACGGTTATCACGGCCCACCCTGCCGATATGAATGCCGAGCAGGGATATCTGGCCAGTTACAGTTATATCAGCGAAGCGGTGATTGCTGGCGACTATCTCTATCGCGTTGCTGTGCCGGGCAACCCCGCTTTGAACCGGATGTATACACCCTTTAATTTGGGTGGGAATGATATTCTGGGGGCGGACAATGTCGAAATAAACAGCAATACGGGGTATGCGCTGACCGTTAATCAGGCCATTCACGCGCAAGGATCGGCGTTTGTTGGCGGCAATCTGCTGGTCGAGGGAGATCTGATCGCCGATGGCGATGTACAGGCGGGCATCATCCGGCTGGAACCCGACGGTGCAGTGCCGCCGGGCGCGTCGCGCAGTGTCGGGAATATCGTCGCGGGCAACCGGTTTAAAACGCGCAATCTTGATACGGGCGGCAGTGTATCGGTCAGCGGTGATGCGCAAATTCGCGGCGGTTCGGCGGCGGGCGTTGTCAGCAGCCGATTACAGGCGAATTCCCTTGAAGGGGATTCGGCCAGCGCGCTGGTCGGGCAGCTTGATAATGCGGGGACAATCAATGCCAGCGGTATGACGCAGGCCGGCCATGTTCGGACCGGAACCGTCAACAGCCAATCAATCGGCATCGTTCAGGGGCAAATGACCGGCAGCGGCGCGCAAATGCGGGTCGATGGCGGTGTTAATGCCCAAGGCGGTAAGATATTATCGCGCGGCGGTGTAAGTATTGATAACCTGACGCGTTGCGAGATCGGTTGTTAAACGGCATGATTTTCGGTATTCTTAGTTCTACGCGTCATTTTCTGGCGCATTCTCTGTCTGAAAGGCCTGCGCGAGGACCCATGCCCGTCATCCGTTCTGTTTCAGTTTTTCTGTCTATCGCCGTCCTGAGTGTGTCGACGGCGGGGGCTGTCCACGCCCAGGAAAATATCCCTGCCCTAACGTTTGACAGCGCAGCGCTACGCACCGAGAAAACCGGTTTTATACAGGACGAACGCCCGACCTTCAATTACGAGAACCCGTACCTCAACGACACACTAATTTTGCAGTATCAAAACATCCTGCTGGAAAAAATGCTGCAGCGTCAAAGCGCGATTGCGCGGACCGAGCGCGCCTTTATCGAAGTGGGCGTTCCCTTTGACCAGCCTGCGCCGCCGCGCGGTATTTGCGAACAGCTGCCCGCCAATGTGCCGTGTTATCGCGCCTATCCGGATTTATATCCCGGCGCGGTGCCTGATGTGGCGCAGATTGAATCACCGGCTCCCCTGCCGAATATAGCACTTGGTAGCCCGGCGGCTTCCGGCAAATCGGCTGCTGTGCAGCAAAAAACGTCTGCGGCTGATCCTGTTTCTGATTTCTCCGCTTGGCGCTGGGCCGAGGTGACATGCGCCGCCGGCCAGTGCAGCGCGGTTCTGATCCATAACAATACGCGCCGAACGGTTCGCGCCGGTGATGCGTTGGATGACGGTATTCGGGTTGAATCAATTACCGCAACCGGCGTATCGCTATCGAAAAAAGGAACGGTCGAAGAGATTCAAGCGGCGCTGGCGCCATCGCGCGGCGGGGCCGGCTCACCAAAATATGGGGCGCAAGGGCAAAGCCGGGCGACACCGGCCCTGTCCGGTTCGCTGGGGGAACGATCGGCCCAGCTTGAAGATTTCTTTTCCGGCAATACCGCGCGCGGTTCGGAAACGCAGGGGACATCCGGACAAAAACCGTCCGGCGTCGGTGCGACAGTTAAACAGACAACAACGCCTGCCGTGATCAACGACCCGGGGCCGCCGCTTGGCCCGACGGGTTTATTTTAACTTTTATAGATTATAGGAAGTTCACCAGAGTCAGGCGCGATGTCAGCGCGGTCACCTGATAGGATGCTTCTATCTGGACCTGTAGCTGTGTGATTTTCGCGGCGACTTCCGTGGTATCGACATCCTCGACGTCGGCCACAATGGTTTTCAGTGTATTGATTTCCTGCTTATGGCTGGATTTGATGGAGCTTAACTGTGACTGCGCCAGTGACAGCCTGTAGGTTTGCTCATCGATATTTTTCTTGGCGTCGCTCAACAGGCCGACCACATCGTCAATGACCGCGTAAAAATTATTCTGTTTTGCGCCAGAGGGAAAGGGCGGTGTATCTTCACCGGCATTGACCGCATCGGGATCATTCAATCCGCCCGGTGCATATTCGATCGGCGGCAGAGATTTCAAGACGCTCAGAGCGACCATAACTTCCTTGAAACCAGATTCATTGGCCAGCGTGGTATAATCTATTTCTGATTGTTCATTAACGTGCGTGTAGACACGCCCCGCCGTTCCTTGCGATAGCGAATCGGAATAGCCAAGGGTCGTATCACTCATTTCCCGATAGGCGGTGATAAATTCATCCGTGGTGATTGTGCCTTCCCCCCATTGACCGATAATACCAGAGGAGATCAGCGGCGGGTTGTTGATATCCGTCTCGTCGGGAACGAATTCGCCCATGAATGTATTGAGAAGCCCGGTATCATTAACGGGCTTTACGCTTGTGTCGGACCCCGCGAACAAATAACGATCGCCGTCCTGCATATTCAACAGATCAATCATATAATCATAGGCGTTGCTCGCTTGTTCGCGAATGGAATTCAAGTTGGGGTATTCGCCG
>CAYSGL010000064.1:0-7661 GCA_964430725.1 uncultured Pseudobdellovibrionaceae bacterium | reverse complement strand
ATTCCGCATTCATGCGCAGGGCGTTTTCATCAAGCTGGGAATCTTTGACGGCTTCGGGGACTTCCTGCAGCAAATCCAGATCCGGCAAGGCCCATTCCCCGCCGTCGAAGAGCGAGAATTTCGTCTGGCGGGATTTGGCCTTGGCCGAGGATTTTTGCGGCGCGACGACTTTTATCGGGCGCTCGCCGGCGGCCCCGTCATCGTCTTCATACTCTTCGTCATCCTCATAGTCCGCGTCATCGTCCTCGTATTCTTCGTCTTCCTCGTCCTCTTCGTCTATGTCGCCGCGTTCGAGCACGACGTCCTCGTCTTCATCGCGGGCGGCCAGACGCGGGCGGGCGGGTTTTTTACGTTTGGCGGCAGGGTGGTAGTCATCCTCGCCGTAATGCCTGACCCAGTCGGCAAAGGCGAACGCGCCGTTCCACAGATTGATCGCGGTCGAGCAGGCCACAAACCAGCCCATCGCCAGCAGCCATTTCCAATGGGCGCGGGTAATCACCACGGCAAACGATAGCACCGCAAGCGCACCGGCGCCCGCAAACAGTGCGGCAAGAGTGGCGGGGAAGGGCAGGCCGATTGCATGCAGCATATCCGCCCCTTTTTGCAGCAACATCTGGCCGGCGCTGCCGCCCAGATAGGATTGGACAAGCCAATCCCCCGCCGGAAGACGGGCCAGCGCCATCGCCCCCAATATGGTGCCGATCACGAGCGCGACAAAACGCAGGGCGAAAAACCCCAACCGGTCGCGCTGGAACAGTTTCCAGCCCCAGACACACAGGGCGATACCGAACAGCGCCCCCGCCAGGCCGAGCGTCTGGAGCAGCAAATCGCTTAACGATGCGCCGGCCCCGCCCATCCAGTTAGAGACGGTCTGCGATGATCCGGCGGTATTGAAAGACGGGTCGGCTTTATCGTAGCTGGCAATGGCCAGAAGCGTAAATCCGCCCAGCGCCATAAAGGTCAGGCCGGTTACGTCGATAACCCGCCGCGCGACAAAGCGTTGTGCGCTTTCGGGAATCAGCCGTGTGAGCAGGCTGGGGTTTTTGCGTTTGATGCGATATTTTTTGGCCATAAGGGTGACAGAGAAACAAAAAGATGAGGGGAGCGCCACTGCGCCGGACTGCGCCATTTTATCGACAATGAAGGCGTAATACAAGGAAACAGCGTGTTTGCATGACTGGCCTGTCCGTTATGGCTGTGACTTTGCCCTGACAATAAGATCGCCGTATTAACCTTTCGTTAAACTTTGCCGCTTAGTTTTGGATAAAGGTATTCGCCTTGTCTGATTCGCTTCAATTTCAACGGGAACGACCGCAATCATGGCATCTCCAGCACAACACGCCACCGCGTCCGCACAGTACCTGATCTATACATTCGATTTCCCGCGCGAGGGACAACGGGCGCAAAGCCGCTGGCATCGATATGCTGCGCTGGCCGATGAGGAACTGGCATTGGCACAGGCGCAGATTTTAAGCGATACACAAAAATACCGCCGTATCGAGGTGAAGAAGAAATATTTCGATCCGGCGCGCGGACGGGCGATTGATACGACCTTGCGCATCTATGAAAACGGCACCCAGACAATGGGGCGCCGGTGGGCATTGGGCGCGGCGGCGGGATTATGTGCCGTCGGCCTGATCCTGTGGATCGCGTTGGTGGGGTGATTATTCCTCGATGACGCCGTTCGGGTCCTGTTCCACCAGATCGGCGACCTGATCGAAAACAGAAGCATTCTCGGTCATTTGCTCTTTCAGCGGCTCGTTCTGTTCGGCGATATTGCGAAAGAACGTGGCGGCATCGCGCAACAGTTTGGCGGCGAGTTGGGCGTGAGACGGCATAGGCAATTCCTTAAAGTACGGTTCGTCGTTTCGTTGGCCCATCTAACACGGTTTTGCCGCCCCGCGTCAACCTTAGGGTTTTCCGGCGTCTTGTATAAGGGGCCGTTTAAAGTCCCCGGAAGCTGTGCGCCGGATAGGTGCCGAGCGGGGTGACCTCACGGGCGAAAAAGCCCAGCTCTTCCATAGCGAGCTGCAAGGGCCGCGTTTCGGGATGGCCGATCACATCGGCGTAGAATTGCGCCACTTCAAAATTGTGCCCGACATAGGATTCCAGTTTGACCATGTTCACGCCGTTGGTCGCAAACCCGCCCATCGCCTTGTACAGGGCAGCGGGGATGTTGCGGACCTTGAACAGGAAGCTGGTGATATAAAATGTGTCCGGATCATAGGCGGGAACATAGGCCTCGCGTGAGAGAATCAGGAAACGCGTGGTGTTGTGATCGGCATCCTGTACATTTTCTTTCAACACATCGAGTCCGTAAATGTCGCCTGCAAGCGTTGAGGCAATGGCGGCCAGGGATTTGTCGCCCCGCGCGGCGACTTCCTGCGCGGCGCCGGCCGTATCCGCATGGACATGCGCTTTCAGCCCCATTTCCTTGATGATTTTGCGGCATTGGGGCAGGGCGTGAATATGGCTGTGCACTTCCTTGATATCCTCCAAAGCCGCGCCTTTAATACCAAGAAGGGCGTGCTGGATGGGCAGGAAATTCTCGCCGATGATGCTTAGCCCGCTTTTGGGCATCAGGTGGTGCACATCGGCCACGCGGCCCGCCAGCGTGTTATCGACGGGAATCATCGCCAGATCTGCCTCGCCGTTTTGGACGGCGGTAAAGGCTTCTTCAAAGGTTTCGCACGGCACAGTTTCCATATCAGGAAAAACGGTGCGGCAGGATAAATCCGAATAAGCCCCCGGGAAGCCTTGAAAAGCGATTTTTTTCTGTGTCATTTGCCTGTATCCTTGCGCCACGTCTTGATTTTTACCCGCGCCCACTCTACAGGGATGAGGGAAAATTAAAAACACTGTTCTCTATAAAGGGTTTACCCAATGGGCGGCATGGAATTCAACAAAATCTTCGCAGCGTTTCTGATCGCCGGTATTGTGGCGATGCTGGGCGGCTTTATCGGCAAGATACTGGTGCATGGCGAAACGCCGGAACAAGACGCCTATACAATTGACGTGGCCGAGGTTGCCGGACCCGCAGGAGCGGCAGAAGCAAAGGCGGAACCTATTCTCGCCATGATCGCCTCGGCGGATATTGCGCGCGGTGAAACCGTTGCCCGCGCCTGTGCCGCTTGTCATACCTTTACAAAAGGCGGTGCGAACGGCGTCGGCCCGAATTTGTGGAACACGGTCGGTGGCCCGAAAGAACATATCGCGGGATACGCTTATTCCGGCGCGCTGAAAGCGAGTGGCGAGGCAAACTGGACCTATGCCGCGCTGAATAAATATCTCTGGAAACCCAAGAAATACGCACCGGGCACGAAAATGAATTATATCGGGCTGAAAAAACCCGAAGACCGCGCCGCTGTGATCGCTTATCTGCGCACGCTGGCCGATGCGCCGCGCGCCCTGCCAAGCGGTGCCGAGATCGCGGCGGAAGAGGCGGAATTATCCCCGCCGGAGCCGGAGATGCCGGAGGTTATTCAAGAAGAAGTGCCCGCCGGCGTACCGGCCGAATAAAGTCTATCCCGCCTTTGGCGGGATATTTTTTATCACCACACAGCCATAGGCATTGATGGCTTTGAGCACATCGCGGTGGCGGGTGAGATTAAAGACACGCGTGTATTTTGTTGGTTTTTTGTATGAAATATTCAGATCGGAAAAATCGCCGCATTGGGCGGGCGGACGCGCCGATGTATAAACCGCGAATGTGGGCGCGTTTTCATTCGCGCCAAAATTTGCCAGTGTTCTGACATTAATGGTGTATTGTGCGGGATTGGCGTCGATTATTTTGGCCTTGATCGCTTGGTGTCCTTCCGGCGAGGTTGTCGCGATATCCTGCGCGACGGCAGGCAGGCCCACGAGCGCGATCGATAAGATAAGGGCAAGTGTCAGGTGGGCGTTCATCCGTATGTCTCCAGTCCCTTTTAAACAAGGCAATTATGCCTTTTGTTCCCAGCCGCCGTTCGGCGTTTGTTGCCAATAGGTAATAGTATGACCCGCGTCCTTGTATATTTTCCAGCGGGCGCGGGCGGCGTTCACGGCCTCGTCTTCGTGATCGGCAAACATTTCACACACAAGATCGAAGCCCGAGAGATCGTTTGCGACAGCATTGCCCGCAATGAGAATTGACGCGCCGTTCGGATTTTCATCCGCATCGGTCAGCCAGATCGGTTGCCGTTCGGCCTTGCCTTCCTTGGCGCTGCCATGGGGCAGAAAGGCATTCGGGTGAAAGGTCCAGAGCGCCGTGTTCATTTTTTCGACCGCCCCTTTATCGGCAAGACGCACAACGATGCGTTTGTTGCCGTTGTCATAGGCTTTCATCACCAAGGCAGGCAGGGCTTCGTCCAGCGTTTGCGTCTTGAGATGGTAAAATCGGATGTCAGTCATGGTAGTCGTGTATTTGTCCCTGATAGTCTTCAATTGTATAATGGGTTTCCAGTTCTTCAAAATATGTCGGGCCGATGGGCATTTTACCAAAGCCGCTGGGAATATCGAGCACGTAGGTTGGTAGCGCAATGCCCGACACACGGCCGCGCAGGGTGCGCATCAATTCTTGCCCTTGCCTGATCGTCACGCGGAAATGCGATGTGCCTGGCGCTTTATCGGAATGATGAAGGTAATAGGGTTTGACGCGATTGGCGATGAGCGTGCGGAATAATTCTTCCAGTGCGCTGGCGGTGTCGTTCACGCCTTTGAGCAATACGCTTTGCGAAAGCAAGATCACGCCCGCGCGGTTGAGCTTTTTAAATACCGCCTTGATCGTGTCGTTGATCTCAAACGCGTGGTTCACATGCACCACCATATAAAGCGGTTTTTTGAGCGCGGCGGCCCATTGTAAAAACTCATCGTCGATGCGTTCGGGATTGGTCAGCGGCGCGCGCGTGTGAATGCGCAGTACATCGATATGCGGAATTGTTTGTATTTCATGCAGTACATCGAACAGGCGGCGGTTGGACAGCGTGAGCGGATCGCCGCCGGTTAAAATTACTTCACGCACCTGCGGGGCGTTTTGGATGTAGGCCAGCGCGTCTTGCAATTCATCGGCGCGCAGCATGCCCACCCCCTTGCCGACCATTTCCTTGCGAAAACAAAAACGGCAATAAACAGCGCAGGTATCGGTTATTTTGAGCAGCAGGCGGTCGGGGTAGCGATGCACGATGCCTTTGATCGGCGAATGGGCGTCGTCGCCGATCGGATCGGCCAGCTCGTCCGGATTGATCTCTTCCTCACGCGGATCGTACAAATATTGTGCGGCGACCGGGTCGTGCGCGTCCGCACCCCGCATCGTCGCGGTGATTTGTTTTGTGATACGGCTGGAATTCATGGAATTTTTATAGCAAAGCCTGCCTTTTATGGCTAGCATGATTATGTGTCAGACCTTGCACGCACCATTTTTGAAACGATCCGCGACGAGCCTTATGCGCTTCGCCGCGCCACTGATGATCGGCCGCGTAATTGCTTTTATAAAGGGCTTGACCTGATCGAGCAATTATCAAAGCTGGGGTACGGCGTACGGGGACGGATCGGTGAAATGGATTGGTCGAAAACACCTGCGCCGCAAAGTGTTCTGGCCTTGTTGCCGAACGATATTCTTTCTACGCATTTTTATATCGAAGTTTTTCGTGACGGGACGTGGCAACTTTTCGATCCAAGTTGGGAAGTCAGCATGGGTGACAAGCTGGGCGTTCCTGTATCGACATGGGACGGGCCGAATGAATCAGGCTTTGCCATCACCAAAGTTTATACGCTGGAAGAGCAGACAGCGTATTACGAAGAAAAAATGGGCAATCCAGCAAGGGTGCAGGAAGATTTGGAAAGGTTAATGCCCTTCTTCACGGCGTTCAACGCATGGCTTGATGAAGTTAGAAGCACTCTGTAAAAACTCTGTGACCTCTGCGCCTGTGCGGTTTAAAAATTTCTCTTTCCCCAATAGGCGGGGGCGAGGGATTAGCGGCTGGTGATCATCCGGTGAAGCAGGCGCACGCCGTAGCCGGACCCGCCTTTGGTTTGAACGCCCTTGGCGGATTTGTTCCAGGCGGTTCCCGCAATGTCGATATGCGCCCACTCCATGTCGTCTTCGATAAAATGCTGGAGGAATCCGGCGGCGGTGCACGCGCCGCCATAGCGCGCCATGTTGCCCATATTGTTCAGGTCGGCGACGTTGCCTTCCATGGCTTTTTGATAGACTTCATCAAGCGGCATACGCCAGATTTTCTCGCCGCTGTCCTTTGACGCCGCATCCAGTTTGTTCCAGAGTTTATCGCTGGTCGCAAACACACCCGCATATTCATATCCCAGCGCAACCATGATCGCGCCGGTCAGGGTGGCCAGATCGATCACGGCGGAGGGTTTGTATTTTTGTTGCACATAGGTCAATGCATCACACAGCACAAGGCGGCCTTCGGCGTCGGTGTTATAGACTTCGATCGTTTTACCGGACAGCGAAGTGATGATATCGCCGGGGCGATACGCATTGCCCGAAATCATATTCTCGGCCAACCCGACAATGCCGACGACGTTGGCTTTTGCCTTGGAAAGGGCCAGCGCCTTCATGGTGCCGACAACCGCAGCCGAGCCGCCCATATCCATGACCATGTCTTCCATGCCGCCTGCCGGTTTGATCGAATAGCCGCCGGTATCGAACGTCACCCCTTTGCCGACCAGCGCGATGGGTTTGTCCTTGGATTGCGCCCCTTTGCCCATCCAGCGCATGATAACGACGCGCGGCGGCTTATCAGACCCTTGACCGACGGCAAGATGCGCATGAAAGCCCAGCTGTTTCATTTTCTTTTCGTCGAGAATGTCGATGCTCACACCCAGTGGCTTCAATTCCCTAGCGATAATTTTCGCATACGAGTCAGGGTAGATCACGTTGGCCGGTTCGTTCACGAGGTCGCGCGCGAGGAACACACCGGCGTTTTCGGCCTCCAGTATTTTATATACTTTCGCGGCTTCCGCGCTTTTATCCAGAATGAAGGCGAGGGATTGTTTGTTATCTTTTTTATCTTTTTTCGCGGTTTTATATTTATCGAAGCTGTAAGAGCGCAGGTCCAGCCCGGCGGCCATATGTGCCGCAAGCGCGGCATCAGCCGGGGCATAAACGGCAATTTGTTTTGCGCCCGTTCCGGCGAGTGTGGCGGCGAGTTTTGCGCCGAGCGTTTCGGCGGTCCCTTTATCGAGGGATTTTTGATCGCCACTGCCCAGAAGAATGGCCCGCGACGCGCCGGATTTTTTCGGTAGAGGAACGGAGAAGACCTGCTCTTTTTCGCCCTTGAAGCTCTCATTGTTCTTCAGGGCCTCCGCCAGTCCGTCGAGCTTGGCCGCCGGCGCGGGCAGTTTACGGTCCTTGCCGATGAGAAAGACAAGCGTGTCGGTTTGTGCGCTGGGCTTTTGGGTAAAAGAGATTTTGAGAGTCATGGCTGTCCTTATCCGTTGCGAATACATCCCTTATCCTATACAGTTTTGGCGCATATGGAATATAAGATTACAACATTTGCTGGCGCATGATATTCACCGGATACCTCTTTCGCAATCTTTTGCTTGTGACGTTGTTCACGGCAGTGACGCTTGCCGGCATTGTCATGCTGACACAGTCCATCCGTTTTTTGGAATTGATCGTGGAATCGGGCGCGAGCGGGTGGGCTTTCTGGCTTGTTACT
>CAYSGL010000063.1:4410-7811 GCA_964430725.1 uncultured Pseudobdellovibrionaceae bacterium | reverse complement strand
GGTTCAGCTTTATCACCCTCAATAAAAAATAACCGCAATCGCAATCAGCATCACAATCGCATAAACCCCCATCAGAACGAACATGCTCGGTGGATTTGTTTGCCCTTCTGCCTTGTTCTTCAACGCTTCGGCAAAACGCGTTCCGGCCTGCGATAACGTATAAGCCGCAAAATCACCTTGTGAGAGCATCCCGACACAGACGCCGCGCCGGTTCAGCACAGGCATGTAATGCACATGTTGCGCGCGCATTTCGTCCAGCTTTTCCTGCGCATCGTCATCCAGCTGCGCGACGGGGCCATCGGTACGCACGACATCTTTAAGAGTCAACGCCGAGATATTCTCGTTGGCGGCCAGACGTTTCAGGAGCAATCGCGCGGTAAAAATCCCATAGTAACGCCCATCCCGCGTACAGGTCACAGAGCCATAATCACGCGCTTCCATATAGGCAATTGCCTCTTGAAGCGGCGTATCGCAATCCATGGCCAAGACAGGGTGATGGTTTTGTTGATATTCCTGTAACTCTTGAATCTGCATATAAACCTCGCCCGGTTCTAACGAACATACGAGGCGAAAAGTTCCTTATGCGTTCGCGGTGACAATCGCGCCGACAATATCTGAAAAAATATCGTCTGTTACGGGCGCACCCATATCCGCCGACTGGCGTATGGCGAGGCTTAGGGGGATCGAGCCAAGAAACGGCACGCCGTGTTTTTCCGCCTCTGCCGCTGCGCCGCCATGTCCGAAAATATGCTCTTCATGGCCGCAGTTTGAACAGATATGCGTGCTCATATTTTCAATCAGCCCCAGAACCGGCACGCCGGTTTGTTCAAACATCTGGATCGCCTTGCGCGCATCGGCCAGCGCAAGGTCTTGCGGTGTCGATACGATAATGGCGCCGGTTGTTGTCACTTTTTGCGCAAGCGTTAATTGCGCATCCCCTGTTCCGGGGGGCATGTCGATGATCAGGTAATCAAGCCTCTCTCCCTCATCGGCCCATTGCACATCGCGCAGCATTTGATACAGCGCCGATTGCACCATCGGCCCGCGCCAGATCAGCGCCTTTTCCGGCGCGACCATAAAACCGATCGACATGATTTTAAGGCCATGCGCGGTTAACGGCATAATCCGCCCGTCTTTTTGAACGGGTTTTTGATCCTTCAGGCCACTTAACAACGGCACGCTCGGCCCATATATATCGGCGTCAAGCAAACCGACCGACGCGCCACTACGCGCCAGCGCAACGGCCAGATTAAAGGCCACGGTCGATTTCCCGACCCCGCCCTTGCCGCTGGCCACGGCGATAATCTTGTTCACGGGCAAATCGAGGCGCGGATTTTTCCCCATGCCATGCGGATCGAAGTTATCCTTTTTTTCCGCTGTCAGGACGACTGTCGCTTTGGTCACCCCTTTGAGCGACGCCACCGCATGTTCGGCGGCAAGACGCATATCTTCCATGGCGACACCGTCTTTGGTATCCGCTTCGATGATCACCAACACGCCGCCATCGGGCGATACAGCCACGTCACCCAAGCGCGCGGCATCGACAACGCCATCCAGCGCCTGCCTGATATCGTTTTCTGACAAATTGCGTGCCATGCCGTTTGCGGTTGCCTTCTGTTCGTAAACCGTTAGGATACTGACCTATACAGGCATTTATCAATCGAACAAAGAGGCTTCACCCTATGGGCTGGGACGATTCAGACAACGACAACAAAAAAGGCCGCCGCAATCCGTGGGGTGGGCCTTCGCCGCAGCGTCCGCAGGGCGGACCGCCGCGCGGCCCGTCGAACAATGATACGCCGCCAGACCTGGACCAGATGCTCAAGAATTTCCAGAATAGCATGAACGGTATTTTACCCGGCGGTATGGGCGGCGGGAAATTCATCGCTTTGGGTCTGGGCGCACTTGTGGCCCTGTGGCTCGCCAGCGGATTTTTCATCGTCAGTCCCGGCGAGCAAGCCGTCGTCCAGCGGTTCGGCGCGTGGGAACGCACCCGCACCCATGAAGGTCTGGGCTATCACCTGCCCGCCCCGATTGAGAGCGTGACCAAGGTAAAAGTGAATGAAATCCGCACCATCACCATCGGCTTTGTCGGACAAGCCGGACGCGGCGGCGCGGCCAGTACGCGCCGCGACATTCCCGAAGAAAGCCTGATGCTGACCTCGGACCGCAATATCGTCGATCTCGACCTGACCGTTCAATGGAACATCAAATCCGCCGAAGATTTCCTGTTCCGTGTGCAAGATCAAGAGGCCACCATTAAAAAGGTCGCCGAGAGCGCCATCCGCGAAGCGGTCGGCCAGACGCAAATGTTCTCAACCTTGACCGCAGGCCGGACGAATGTCGCTGACATGGCTCGTCAAATTTTGCAGCGCAACCTCGATGACTATAATTCCGGCGTGAACATCACACAGGTGCTGATCCAGTCCGCCGAAGTTCACCCCGATGTCCAGGCCGCGTTTCAGGATGTACAATCGGCAAAACAAGATGCCGAAGATGTACAAAATCAGGCGCAGGCCTATCGTGAAGATATTATTCCACGCGCCCGTGGTAACGCCATCCAGCTGGTGCAACAAGCCCAGGGTTACAAGGAAGCTGCCGTTGCCCGCGCCCAAGGGGATGCCGCACGTTTTAACTCCATTTATGAATCATATCTCAGCGGTCAGGACGTCACCAAACAGCGTATGTATATCGAGACGATGGAAGATGTTCTGAAGAACGCACAAAAAATTATTATCGGTGATCAAGGCAAACAGGGCGTCGTCCCCTATCTGCCGCTGAACGAGCTGAACCGCCAGACGAAACAAGAGACACAGCAACAATGACCATAAACCAGAAAAACTTTCCTCTTATCATCGCAGGCGCTGTTCTTGGTGTCCTCGCCCTCACGCAAGCGCTCTTCACCGTGGATGAGCGCGAGCAAGCCATCGTCCTGCAACTGGGAGAACCTGTAGGCGAGATGCGCGGCCCCGGCCTGCATTTCAAGATTCCTGTCGTACAAGACGTGCGCCGGTTCGATCGCCGCGTGCTGGCCGTCGACCCGCCGCCTGAACAGGTTGTTATTTCCAGCACCACTATAGCTGCGGATGAAAGACCGGTGGCCGCAGCCGTCCTCGCCGAAGAACAAAACGGCGAAGCCATAGAAACGGCATCATCCGAGAATCCCGATGCGCCGCCGCCAATCCGCAATGTCAGCGGGGAACCGATTATCGTCGATAGTTTCGCCCGCTACCGCATCTCCGATCCGCTGCAATTTATGAAAACGCTGGGCAATGTACAAAACGCCAATGCGCGCCTTGAAAACATTCTCGACGATGCCGCACGCGGTGTACTGGGCCGCACAACCCTGCGCTCCCTCCTCTCCGAAGAACGTACGCAGGTCATGGCACAAATCCGCAACC
>CAYSGL010000063.1:0-4400 GCA_964430725.1 uncultured Pseudobdellovibrionaceae bacterium | reverse complement strand
ACAGCCGCACAGCCAATGACCAACTCGGCATTGAGATTGTCGATGTGCGGATCGTGCGCGCCGATCTGACGTCCGAGCTGCGTGATTCTACCGTGCGCCGCATGATTTCCGAGTTGCGCGAACGCGCCACGGAAACTCGCGCGCTGGGTGAAGAACGCGCGCTTGAAATCCGCTCAACGGCGGACAAGGAACGCGCCATCATTCTCGCCGAAGCCGCCCGCGAAGCGCAGGTGACGCGCGGGGAAGGCGATAACGAAGCCATCAAAATTTACGCGGATGCCTTTAACAAGGATAAGGAATTTTATGGCTTTATCCGCTCTCTGGAAGCCTATCGCAACACATTGGCTGATCCGGATACGCGCCTGATTCTCTCGCCGGACAGCGACTTCTTCCGTTTCTTCCGTAATCGTTCCGGACGCTAGATACTGTGCAGGAAACCACGTGAAACGGACGCAATTGTGCCGCTTATAAACAGACCATAACGCAGAGGAATTCCTGTGTCAAGAATTTTTTCCTATTTTGTGAAAAATTCCTTCCGCGCCCGCTTTGTATGCGGCATGGCACCCGCCACAAAATTGCCCCAAGCCATTGATTGACCTCACTGGCAAAGGCTTCTACTTTATAGGCCTTACAGAAAAGGGACATATTCATGCTACGTACGTTATTTGCTTTCTTGTTGATGGCAGGGCTTGTTCTCGGCGGCACGCATCTGGCCCACGCCCAATTATTCCAGTTTGGCAAAAAGCAAACCGAAGAAACGAGCGTTCTGAGCGATAAGGACACAGCGGACGTCAAACCGATGCATGATGCGCCGCAAAGCTTCGCAGACCTTGCGGAAAGCCTGTTACCGGCGGTAGTGAATATTTCCTCGACACAAAAAATCGAACGCCCCGAGCGCGGGCAGGTCCTGCCCGGTCTGCCCGAAGGCATTCCCATGCCGCAATTCCCGCCCGGCTCGCCGTTTGAAGAATTTTTTAATGAATTCTTTAATAATCGCGGCGGCCTTCAGGACATGCCCGCCCTGCCCCCCGCTTCGCTGGGATCGGGTTTTGTGGTCGATGCGGAAAAAGGCCTGATCGTAACCAACAACCACGTGATCAAAGATGCTTCGGAGATCAGTGTGACGTTCCATGACGACAGTACGCTTGATGCCGAGCTGATTGGCTCCGATGACAAAACCGACATCGCGGTTCTGCGCGTTAAAACAAACAAAAAACTGACAGCCGTTCAATTCGGCCAATCCGATGATATGCGGGTCGGCGACTGGGTTGTTGCCATCGGCAACCCCTTTGGCCTCGGCGGAACGGTGACGGCGGGTATTGTTTCGGCCCGTCAGCGCGATATTAACGCCGGCCCGTATGATGATTTTATCCAGACCGATGCGTCGATCAACCGGGGCAATTCCGGCGGTCCGATGTTCACCCTGACCGGCGAGGGTATCGGAATCACCACGGCGAATTATTCTCCGTCCGGCGGATCGGTTGGAATCGGCTTTGCCATTCCGTCGAATCTGGCAAAACCGGTGATCGATCAACTGGTCGCGTATGGTAAAACGCGCCGTGGCTGGCTGGGCGTGCGTATTCAAAGCGTCACCGACGATATCGCCGAAAGTCTGGGTATGAAAAAAGCCCATGGCGCGCTGGTCGCGTCAATCACGGCGGGCGGCCCTGCGGAAAAAACCGATTTGAAACCCGGCGATATCATCACCGAATTCAACGGACGCAAGATTCACGAGATGCGTGAATTGCCGCGCATCGTGGCGGAAACGCCGATCGATAAAGAAGTCACGTTAAAATATTGGCGTGATGGCAAGGAACGCACCGGTTCAGTCAAGGTCGGCGAGCTTGAGGAAGCCGAACAGAACGGCCTGCTCTCGCAAGGACCGACTGATGTGCCGGGCCCGGCAAAGCGCGACACGACATCGATTGACATCGTCGGGCTTGAACTGGCCCCACTGACCCCTGCCGAGCGTGAATCCTACGCCGTGCCGGACGATGTCAAAGGCGCGCTGGTGACCAATGCGGACCACGGCAGCGAGGCCTCGGAAAAAGGATTGATCGAAGGCGATGTGATCGTCGAAATCAATCAAACGCCGATCGCGTCCCCCGCAGAAGCCAGCGTCCTGTTTGAAAACGCGGTGAAAGACGGGCGTGAAAAAATCCTGTTGATGGTCAACCGTGAAGGCGATGTCCGCTTTGTCGCCCTGACATTGAAAAAGAAGCAGTAATCAGTTTTTGGCAAAATGCCTAACAAACCGTACGCATTGTGCGATGGCATCGGGATTAAGCCGATGCCCTTCCCCCTGTACTATAGATATATCCGTGGGGTAAGCAGCTTCTTTTAATATTGCGCCTAGTTCACCCAGCATATCCGGCAAAGCCGATTTATCCCCCTCCTTGCCAATCAATACAACAGGAAAACGAGACGTGTTTTCAGCAAATATATTTGTAAGATTGTTGTGGTTAGCACTCAGGACAAAGCGCCCCGTCATTTTAATTTTTGGTTTTTGAGGATTTACACTACTGCCCAACACAACCGCCCCGGGGAAGGTCAACAAAAGCCTTGCGGCCAGGCGCACATATAAAGGTTTTTTATCTAAAATACGGGTAGCCGTGCGCTCAACAAAATCATGGATGGGCAAGACAGCAACCATAGCACGCGTTTTCGCGTCTGCTGCCGCCAAAGCAATATTTACTCCGGCCGATTTGGGTAATAAAATATGCGGACGATCCCCCGTGAGGGCAATCACCCTCTTTGCATCGCGGATGTAGGTATCCATAGTTGCCGGATCCGGCCGCCATCCCAGGTTATCACAACCACTATAATCAAAAGACAGTGTCGACACCCCCAGATCATTGACTGCTGTCTGTAGCGCCATATTATCTTCACTATCGATTCCTCGAGATCGGTACCCCGGCACCATAATGCATAGCGGCTTGTTCTCATCTACTTCCTTTAAAATGTAAGGTATATCCCATATAGGGGATAGAGAGCTCTTGATCCAATGTTTGCCCGTAGCTAACATAAAAAAACACGCCTTGTTCCTGCATTGCCATAGTGGTTTGTATTTATAAGAAATAAAAAATTATGTCAATAATTATCCATGTCATCGCCGGGCCGACGGCATCGGGCAAGTCGGCCCTTGCCCTATCGAAAGCGCAGGCGATGGACGGTGTTATCATCAACGCCGATTCCATGCAGGTTTACGATGCGCTGCCCCTGCTCACCGCGCAACCGCCGGACGAAGACAAACAAACAGCCCCGCACTTGCTGTACGGCGTGCAGCATCCGAATGAATGGTGCTCTGCCGGCAACTGGCGCGAAATGACCATGGATGCGATCAATAATGTTCTCGCCCAAGATAAAACACCCATCGTCGTCGGCGGATCGGGCCTGTATCTTAAAGCGTTGATGGAAGGCTTTTCACCCATTCCCGATATACCGGATGATATTCGCCAATCGGTGATCGACCGGCAGGCGCGGCTCGGCAATCCGGCTTTTTACGATGAATTGAAAAAACGCGATCCCGTGATGGCAGCACGCCTGCATCCGCATCACACCGCACGCCTGGTGCGCGCCTATGAAGTCATCGAGGCAACAGGGAAGTCACTGGCGGAGTTTCAGGCAATGCCCAAGGAAGAGCCCCCCGCCCATTGGCATTTTGACGTCACGCGGGTTATGCCAGACAAAGCAACCCTTGATGCGCGGTGCGATGCCCGCTTCGATTGGATGATGGATCACGGCGCGCTCGACGAAGTTGCGGCGTTTTACGAGAGAACCGATATTGATGAGAACGCCCTGATCCACCGCGCGCTGGGCGCGGCCCCGTTAAGGGCCTATATAAACGGAGATATGTCCAAAGACGATGCCATCGCGCGCGCCAAAACCGACACCCGTCAATATGCCAAACGCCAGATGACATGGTTCCGGCATCAGGTAAAACCCGCCCCAAATATAAAGATTCACTAAACCGGCATAAAATTGTTGCAAGGCCGCACGGTTTTGCGTCATAGTACCCCTATGCAAACAATCATTGCCAACGTTGTGGTGATTCTGGTGGTCCTTCTAGGAAAGGCGCGACCGGTCTAAACACGTTTGCATGGCAAGTTGGACAGGAAGCGCCCCGGATCTCTCAAGAACCGGGGTTTTTTGTTGCCCGGCGCTGCCAGACGATGAAAGAATATACGACAAAAGGATACAGACAATGACACCCGCCCAAGCAAAACTGGCCGAAAAGCAGGCCGCCGATAAAATAGCCCGGCCAGCCGCCAACGCCCGCACGATGACAGGCGCGGATATGGTAATCGAGGCACTGGTGGAAAATGGCGTGGATACGATTTTCGGCTATCCGGGCGGGCGGGAAGCACAACGACCTCGAGGACGTGGGGAAGGACACCTAC
>CAYSGL010000062.1:5147-7827 GCA_964430725.1 uncultured Pseudobdellovibrionaceae bacterium | reverse complement strand
CACAGAACCCTATATCACGCACAAAGCCAAAGGGACGGGGCTGGGGCTTGCTATTGTGAAAAAGATTATGGAAGATCATAAGGGTCGGCTCGTCATTGGCGAACCGGCCTGGCTGATGGATATTGCCGGATGGCGCTCGCTGGGCGGAACAAGCGTGACGATGATTCTGCCGGCGGCAGAAGATGACAGCGCGGCTGGATCGAAAGCGGCATAGGGATGAAAGGTTAGGATGCAAGAATGATCAAAGGCACCGATATTCTGATAGTGGACGACGAAGAGGACATTCGCTCGCTCATCGCCGGCATTCTGGAAGATGAGGGGTATAGCGTGCGCCAAAGCGGTCACGCCAAGGGTGCCTATGCTGCCGTTGCCGACAAAACGCCGGATCTTGTCATTCTCGATATATGGCTGCAGGGGAGCACCGAAGATGGAATCGATATTCTGGGCAAATTGAAAGACGCGCACCCCAATTTACCCGCCTTGATGATCTCCGGTCACGGCACGATCGAAACGGCGGTCACGGCGATCAAGAAAGGCGCTTACGATTTTATCGAGAAGCCCTTTAAAGCCGATCGTTTGTTGTTGATGATCGAGCGCGCCCTCGAAAACGCCGCACTAAAGGCAGAGAACAAAACACTGCGCGCGCAGGTCGATGGCGAACTGCCCAGGGATATTATCGGACAATCAGAACCGGCGCACATGTTGCGGCAAACAATTGCAAAAACGGCCAAGGCAAACAGCCGCGTTCTGATCACCGGCGAAGCGGGGGCCGGAAAAAACCTGATTGCGCGGCTTTTGCATGCGGGCTCTGAGCGCAAGGAAGCGTCTTTAGAGACACTCAGCTGTGCCGCGCTTGCGCCTGCCACAATGGATCAGATGTTACTGTCCGTGATTGAACGCACGCGCGGCGGCACCCTTGTGCTCGACGAAATCGCCGATCTTCATAAGGATGTTCAGGCACGTCTTGTGCGCATATTGCAGGATCAAAAAATTTCACAATCTCCCGACCATCAGGTTGAATTCGATGTGCGGATACTCGCAACCACGGCGCATAATCCCCAACAATTGATTGCCGACTCGCGCCTGCGTGAAGATCTGTTTTATCGTCTTGCCGTTGTCACGCTCGATGTACCGCCCCTGCGCGCCCGGGCCGCCGACATATCCGAACTGGCCGCCCATTTTGCCGCCAGCCTTGCGCCCAAATGCCCTGTCACGTTTGATCAGGCGGCCATGACTGCGATGGAGCGCTATAAATGGCCGGGCAATGTCAGACAATTGAAGAATGTCATTGAAGGCGCGATGATTCTCAAAAACGGCGCTGATAATATTATGATAGAGCGCGACGACCTGCCGCCGGAAGTATCGGGCCAATCCCGCCCGTCAACATCCGGTGAAAGCGATTTATTATCCATTGACGATTTAACCGCCATGCCGCTGCGCGAGGCGCGGGAATATTTCGAAAAGAAATATCTGGCCGCTCAATATGACCGCTTTAACGGCTCCGTGTCCCGCATGGCCGCCTCGATCGGCATGGAACGCTCGGCACTGCACCGCAAGCTAAAAGCGCTGGATATTTCCGGCAATGGCGGCGAGGGCGACGAAGAGGACGCGTCGGTTCTTTTGCAAACATCTGCCGTCTAACGATTTCTTCGTTATCATCACACGGCGCGATGACGCTCAAAAGTCATGTTCAATAGGGCCAAACCATGCTAAGAACAAAGCGCATGAAAGGATAATACACCATGCGGGTTATTATATGCGGCGCCGGTCAGGTCGGATTTTCCATTGCCTCCTATCTGGCGCGCGAAGACAACGACATCACCGTCATCGACACAAACGCCACGCGGATCGGTCAGGTCAATGCCGAGCTTGATGCGAATGGCCTCACGGGGCACGCCGCCAACCCCGATATTCTGGATCGGGCCGGCGCGAAAGAAGCCGACATGATTATCGCCGTCACGTCATCCGATGAGGTCAATATGGTCGCTTGTCAGGTGGCCCATTCACTGTTCAACGTACCGCGTAAAATCGCACGCATCCGCGAGCGTGCTTTCCTTGATCCCGCGTGGTCCAATCTATTCTCACGCGCGCACATGCCGATCGATGTGATTATTTCACCCGAAGTGGAAGTGGCCAAAACAATCGCCAAGCGCCTGAGTGTGCCGGGCTCGACGCACTTATTGCCGCTGGCGGACAACAGGCTGTATATGGTTGGTGTCCGTTGCACCGACGACACACCGGTTATTCAAACGCCACTGCGTCAATTGACCCAGCTCTTTCCCGACGCGCAGGTGACGGTTGCCGGCATTATCCGTGATGGCCGAAATTTCATTCCGACGGCTGACGACCAGATGTTGCCCGGCGATGAAGTGTTTTTCATCGTCGATGCGGGGCAGGTCGAAAGAATGATGAGTACGCTCGGCCATAGCAGCGAACAGGCACGCAGCATCGTTATCGTTGGCGGCGGCAATGTCGGCTATTGCTTGACGCGTGAATTGCAAGAACTGAACGCCGACATCCACATCAAGATAATCGAATACAATCTTGACCGCGCCCAGCATCTTAGCGAATTACTCAAAGACGCGACTATTCTAAACGGTGACGGGCTTGACCGCGCCTTGCTGGACGAAGCGTCCATTGATACGGCGCACCCCATGGTTGCCGTGACCGACGATGATGA
>CAYSGL010000062.1:0-5137 GCA_964430725.1 uncultured Pseudobdellovibrionaceae bacterium | reverse complement strand
CAAATATTCTCAGCTCGCTGTTATCGCGACAGGCCGGATGCAAGCGCCAGATTACGCTGGTCAACAAACCGACATACAACACCCTGATCGGCTCGCTGGGGCTTGGTACGATTGTGTCTCCGCGCGCAACGACCGTATCGACCATCATGCAATATGTCCGGCGGGGGCGCATCAAGGCCGTCCACAACATCCGTGACGGCTTTGGCGAACTGATCGAAGCCGAGGCGTCGGATTCTTGCCCCATCGCGAACAGAGCGATCGGCGATCTCGATCTGCCGCCCGGCATCTTTATCGGCGCGCTGGTACGCGAAGACGGAACTGTCATCATGGGCCGCCGCGATACCGTTATCCGCCCCGGCGATCATGTCGTCGTCATGGCGCTGGCGGATCAGGCCCGCAAGGTCGAAAAGCTTTTCTCCGTACATGTGGATTTGTTCTAATGAAATACAGCTCTATCTTTTTCGACTGGGACGGAACCCTGGTCAATTCTCTTGGCGTGATCGTCAAGGCCCATAACCATGTGCGCGTGGCGTTCGGACTGGAACCGTGGGAGATGGTCGATTATTTCGGCACCGCCAGCCAGTCGGCCCGCGATCTCTACCCCAAAATTTACGGCGATCGGGCATCCGATGCGATGGCGATGCTGTATGCCTATCTGGGCGAGCATAGCAAAAACGAGACGCAACCGCTCGACGGCGCGCTCGAATTGCTTCAGGCCCTCAAGGAAAAGGGCATCACCATAGGGGTCGTCAGCAACAAATCCCATCATCTTCTCAACGAAGAAATCAAGCATATGAAATGGGATCGATATTTTGCCGCCATCGTCGGCGCGGGATATGCCAAGGCCGATAAACCCAACCCCGACCCGCTGCTCATTGCCATAAAAGAAGCGGGCCTGCCGGACGATCTCTCAAATCTGCTTTATGTTGGCGATACGGAAACCGATCTGCGCGTCGCTCAAGGGGCCGGGTGCGATTCTGCGCTCCTGCTTCATGGCCGCACCGACATGGGCGGCCTGATCGAGCGTTTCAAGCCGGCTTACGTCACCCAAACCTTGCCTGACCTGCACGCCGCCCTGATTTAGCCCTAAATGATTCCTTGCGGGATTCCGCACATTTGGCTACAAAAGCCATAAGACAAAATAAGAACATCCGGGGAGAGACGCGATGGCCGAGAAAAATCAAAACGTACAGGATGTATTCCTGAACAAGATCCGCAAAGAAAAAATGACCGTCACGGTCTTTTTGGTAAACGGTGTCAAGCTTCAGGGTGTCGTCACATGGTTTGATAATTTCTCGATGCTCCTGCGCCGCGAAAGCCATGTCCAGCTTGTCTACAAACATGCCATTTCAACCATCATGCCCGGCGGCCCTCTGTCATTAAACGATGAAGAACCTGCGGGCGAATAAGCTTTAATTATCCGTATGGATACAGCCCTTATTATTCATCCCGTCTTAAAGGGATCGGTGCGGACGCGCTCGCATGAAGATGCACTGGCCGAGATTACCGGCCTCGCGCAGGCCATTCACCTTGAGATACTGGAAACGCGAACGGTCAATCTGGCGCGCGTCACGCCGGCCACCTATATCGGCAAGGGCGCGGCGGAAGAGCTGGCCGCCCTGTGCAAAGAGATCAAGCCGACCGTCGTTATTTTCGATGGCACCTTGTCACCGGGCCAACAACGCACCCTCGAAAAAGCCCTGAACGTCAAACTGATTGATCGCACAAGTTTAATCCTCGAAATTTTCGGCGCTCGCGCCCAGACGCGCGAAGGAAAAATTCAGGTCGATCTTGCTTTCTGGGAATATCAAAAATCGCGCCTCGTCCGCCTGTGGACCCACCTTGAACGGCAACGCGGCGGGGGCGGGTTCCTCGGCGGGCCCGGTGAAAAGCAAAAAGAGCTCGACCGCCGCCGTATTGACGAGCGTGTCATCAGCCTGAAAAAAGAACTCGAGCAGGTGCGTAAAACCCGCGAGCTGGGCCGCAAAGCGCGCGAACGCATGCCCTTTCCCATCATCGCACTGGTCGGTTATACCAACGCCGGCAAATCAACCCTGTTCAACCGCCTGACAGGGGCGGGGGTGTTTGCGCAGGACATGCTGTTCGCCACACTCGACCCCACCTTGCGCCGTATCAAATTACCGACCGGACAGGAGGTTATCCTCTCTGATACGGTCGGCTTTATCTCCGACCTGCCCACAACCTTGATTGCTGCCTTCCGCGCAACGCTGGAGCAGGTGGAATATGCCGATGTCATCCTGCATGTCCGTGATATGTCATGCCCCGACCACATTGCCCAGCGGCGGGATGTGGTCGAGGTTCTGGCCGAACTCGGCATTGATCACGACCATGATAGCCGCATTATCGAAGTCTTGAACAAGATCGACCTGACCGCGCCGGAAGAGGCCGCAGATTATCTGCGCCAGTCAAAAACAAATCCGTCAATCGCGGCCATATCTGCCGTAACGGGGCAGGGGATCGATACCCTGCTTGATCGTATCGCTCGCAAACTCGCGGCCTCGCGGCAAAATCTGATGTACCGTCTGCCCGTTTCCGACGGACAGGCGCAAAGCTGGTTACACAGACATGCACAGGTGCTGAAGACAGACTATGATGAAACTGATATTATCCTGCAGGTCCGGCTGTCCGAGGCGGATCAGGGTAAATTCAAATCGCATTTCGGCTATCGGGCCTCATAGAATAGACAACAGGAGACATCACCATCATGGAATTATTCGGCATGCCGTGGGAAATCCTGTTTATGTACGCGTTGCTGGCGCTCACTTTCCTGTCTTTTATGCTCGAGCGTATTCCTGCCGATGTGACGGCGATGACGGCTCTATGCGCCATGGTCGTGGTTGGCATTCTCGCCCCCAAGGATGCTTTGAGCGTCTTTTCCAATGCCGCGCCAATCACTATTCTGGCTATGTTCATAATTTCCGCCGCGCTGGAGCGTACGGGGTGTATCGAACTGCTGGGCCGCGCCATTGCCAAAATGTCGGGCAAGCGCGAAGTCACCTTGCTGCTGGTGGTTATGCCGATTGCGTTGATTATCTCCGCCTTTATGAATAACACCCCTGTGGTCGTCGTGCTCACCCCCGTTCTCATCACGCTGGCGCGCAAGATGGAACTGGCCCCCTCCAAAGTCCTGATGCCGCTGTCCTTCGCCGCCATTATGGGCGGCACCTGTACGCTGATCGGCACCTCGACCAACTTGCTGGTGAACGGGATCGCGATAGAGCAGGGCCTTGCGGGTTTTGGCATGTTCGATATCACGCTGGCCGGCCTGATGATGGCGGGCGTTGGCTTTACCTATCTTATCCTGATCGGCCGCTTTCTCATTCCTGAACGTCAATCCATCGCCAGCTTGCTGGGCGAAGCCGCAGCCGGTAAAAAATACATCGCCCAGATGCTCGTGCCGCCGAATTCAAAGCTGATCGGACAGGAGGTTGCCACCTCATCTCTGAGCAAAGGGGTTGATACCGAAATTATCGACGTCATCCGTCACGGCGATTCCATGCGCAGCTTTCTCAAGGAGCTGACGATCAAAGCGGGGGACCGCATTGTCATTGAAACCAATGCACGCGAGATACTCGGCATCAGCGAGAGCAACGCCGTGGAATTCGACAGTGCCCGTAGTACCCCTGAAGATTTGACCACCGTCAGCACCGCCGAAAACGTGGTGATCGAAGCCATCGTCTCGCGCCATTCCAATATGATCGGGCGGCTGGTCGGCGGGCTGGGTTTCCGCTCCAAATACGGCATTTATGTTATGGGTGTGCACAAGACAGACCATAACTATTTCTACCGTCATTCCGGCAACGCGCTGGAGGCAGGGGATACCATCCTGCTCGAGGGGCCGGTTGATGGGATGAAACGCCTGCTTGAAGAAAACGACCTCGTCAACTTGACCTTTGCCGATGACCGCCCGATCCGCCGAAGCAAAGCCCCCATTGCCATCATCACGCTCGGCCTTGTGGTCGGACTGGCCGCCCTCAACGTCATGCCGATCGAGGCGCTCGCACTGATCGGCGCGTTCTTCGTCGTCCTCACCGGCTGCCTTGATGCCAAGGACATGTATAAAACCGTCGACTGGCCGATCCTGTTCCTGATTTTCGGCATGCTCGGCGTGTCCATCGGTATGGATAAAACCGGCGCGGCGCGCTTGATCGTCGACCAGGTTGTTGCCTTGACCGAAAACCACGGCCCGATCGTTCTATTGGCGGGCATTTATGTGCTGACCTCATTCCTCACCGAAGTCGTCAGCAACAACGCTGTCGCCGCGCTGCTGACTCCTATCGTCATTGGTATTGCCAGTACCATGGGCCTCAATCCCACCCCCTTCCTCGTCGCCATCATGTTCGGCGCCTCGGCCAGCTTCGCCACCCCCATCGGCTATCAGACCAACACCTTCATCTACGGGGCAGGCGGCTATAAATTCCGCGATTTCCTTGTCGTTGGATTGCCGATGAACGTGATGATGTTTGCGGTGGCCATGTACGCCATTCCGCTCTTCTGGGAGTTTTAAGTTTTTTAGTGTCATCCTCCTCCCCGCGAAGGCGGGGATTGACCAGAGGATCCAGAGCCCAGAGCATGAGATTCTCCGATCAAGTCGGAGAATGACACTGAGGGGTATTTATGCTTCAATCGCCGCCATGACTCACCTCGACCAGATCCCCGACATCCTGCGCACCGTCGCCGCCGACAAAATCATCCCGCGTTTTCAGGCGCTGGCCGAGCATGAAATCTCAACCAAAAGCGGGCCGAACGACCTTGTCACCATCGCCGATATCGAGGCCGAGGCCGAGCTGACCCGCATATTGAAAGGGCTGGACCCGGCCTGCGATGTGGTTGGCGAGGAGGCCGTCTCGCGCGGTGAAATATCCGCCGATCTGCTGGGCGGGATGAGTGGCCGCGATATCTGGGTGATCGATCCCGTGGACGGGACCAGCAATTTTGCCGCCGGCAATCCGCGCTTTGCCTGTATGCTGGCGCTGGTCCGGGACGGCGTTCTGCTGGGCGGCTGGATCTATGACATTATGGGAAATAGGATGGCGAGCGCTCTACGCGGGCAGGGGGTGTCGCTGATGGCTGTGCCGTTCAGCGACACCCACTGCCCGCGTAGAGCGCTCGCCAT
>CAYSGL010000061.1:7581-7835 GCA_964430725.1 uncultured Pseudobdellovibrionaceae bacterium | reverse complement strand
AATCCATCCCCCAGAACTCACGCCGCCCGAGGATGCGCGAGACCGGCTCCCCCACCAATCGCCGCGCGGTATAGCGTTCCAGCCGGAAGACTTCCATCTGCCCGACGCGCCGCTCGCCTTGTGATATCATCTCTCCGTCGGAAAGCCTGCACGCCGCGCCGACCAACACCCGCGCATCCAGCGCGGCGGTAGGCAGGCCCGCTTTTTGAAAAATCAGCTTTGTGTCTCGAAGGGCGGCTAATATATCCATTGCC
>CAYSGL010000061.1:0-7571 GCA_964430725.1 uncultured Pseudobdellovibrionaceae bacterium | reverse complement strand
ATACATATCCCGCCATAGCGAAAATCACCAGTGGCGTTAGTAGAAATGTCTGCCCATTACCTCAGACTTCGATGGTGCTAATAGCGGGTCTATCCGCTGGATGGTTTTCAACAGATAATCAGCAGAAACACAATTTTTTGTAGCTAATTGCAACGCACCTGCAAGCAAGGTTTTCTTTTCTTCCAATGCGTCCGATAATGAACATATTCCAGCTTGTTCGTGGTAACCAGCAATGCCCATCTCTGTATCAAAAGTCTCGAGCCACGTATCAGTCAGCCTGTTATAACAATCGCTTATATGATGATAAAGTTCACGCTGCATCGTGTCATACGTAGATGGCGACATCTTGCTCTCAATCAACGCTTTCTTTTCAAAGCAATATTGGCTGTAGGGGGTATCAACGGCGGTATCAGGTTTGATTTGAAGCTCCTCCATGAGGTCCCCTAACAGGGTAAGTTCTTGCTCCGCACCAAGTCTATATTCATGCGCCGTCTTACCCTGCGCAATCTTTACCGTAGCGTACTTGGCTCTTTTTTTCACTTGATCCTCCGTCATTGACGAGATATCCCGTTTCCACTTCTCTGCCGCCATAGTCAAGGAGATTCCCTGAAGGGTTTCCAACATGCCCAATAACTGGCTGGCATCATGCAACGTTGAGAACCTGATTTGGCATGCGCTTATAACCCGCTTCTGATAGCGCTCTTCTATCTGCGCCTTCATTTCTTGGGGCGATAGGCCTTTCAAGGGCCCATAAAGCCTCTCGGTGAGATTCCTGACACTATCACTATCGAGAATATCGGGTTGCATAGCAATCTGTGCGAGAGAATTCTCACATTGGCAGATGCGCTCAATTAACTTGCTATTTTCCTCAACCAGCTTCCCAAAATCCAACATAATACACTCCTAAACGAATAAATTTTCATATTCATTATTAGAGTTATGGATAGTTCGTCAAGCTGTTTTAAACATCCAGGCTGGCCAGTTGCTCCGCCTGATCCGCGACGGTGATGGCCTCGATCACTTCTTCGAGACCGTAACCGGTCATAATTTCATCCAGGTTATGCTTGGTCAGACCGATGCGGTGGTCGGTCATGCGGCTTTGCGGGAAGTTATAGGTGCGGATACGCTCAGAGCGGTCACCCGTCCCGATCTGGCCCTTGCGCGACGCGGCGCGCTCGGCGTCGATGCGCTGGCGCTCCAGATCATACAAGCGCGTTTTGAGGATTTTGAGCGCCTTGGCCTTGTTCTTGTGCTGGGATTTTTCATCCTGAATGGCGACCGCAAGGCCCGTCGGAATGTGCGTCACACGCACCGCCGAGTCCGTCGTGTTGACCGACTGCCCGCCGGGGCCGGATGAACGGTATACGTCATAGCGCAAATCGCTTTCCGGCACATCGATATCGACGTCTTCAGCCTCAGGCAAGACGGCAACGGTCGCGGCGGATGTGTGGATACGGCCTTGCGTTTCGGTTTTGGGGACACGCTGTACCCGGTGCCCGCCGGATTCATATTTCATCTTGGCGAACACATTGTCGCCCATAACGTTGAGAATGATCTCGCGGTAGCCGCCCAGATCATTTTCCGAGGCCTCCATGATTTCAACGCGCCAGCCCTGTTGCGCGGCATAGCCCTTATACATGGTGAACAGGTCGGCGGCGAACAGCGCCGCTTCATCCCCGCCCGTCCCGGCGCGGATTTCAACGATCGCGTTTTTGGCATCGGCCTCATCGCGCGGCAAGAGCGCGACCTTCATCGCCTGTTCCAGCTCGGGGATTTTTTCCTCAATGGCCTCAAGTTCCGTCTGCGCGATCTCGCCCATATCGGGATCGTCCAGCATCGCGGTTAGATCATCGCGCTCTTTCAACGCTTTTTCATAGGCATTCAGCGTTTCAACCACACCTTCCAGCGACGCATATTCTTTCGACAGCGCCACGAATTGATCGCCGGATAGATTGCCCGCGCTCATCTGTTCGCCCAGTTCCTTGTGGCGGTCGCGTATGGGGGAGAGTTTCGAGAGATAGTCCATGGGCCTTTCATACGGCCTATTGCCTTGTTTTGACAAGATATTTTTAAAACCGTCCGTCACGGGCGGTTTTTTATGCCCTCCCTTGTCATTCCGACCGAAGCCTGCGTAGCAGGCGAAGCGGAGGAATCTTCCATGGTGGATAGCGGGTAAGATCCCTCGGCTTCCGCCTTCGCCAAGGCTACGGCGGACAAGTCGCTCGGGATGACAGTAAGGTTATTCCGCTGCCTGTGTTTCGTGAATAATCTGCGCTGCTTTTTCCTCCACCATCTCGACGATGTGGTCAATGATGGTCTGGTCGCCTTCGTGGAAGCGGTGGGCCTTGTCGCCGCCTATGTATATCTGATGCGTACCGGAACCGCCGCCGGTTAAACCGATATCGGTCATCAGCGCTTCCCCCGGGCCATTGACGACGCAGCCAATAATCGAGACGGTCATCGGCGTGGTGATATGGGCGAGACGTTCTTCCAACTCGGCCACCGTTTCGATCACCTTGAATTGCTGGCGCGCGCAGGACGGGCAGGAAATGACATTCACGCCGCGATGCCGCAGACCGAGCGATTTGAGAATATCGAACCCGACTTTGACTTCTTCTACCGGATCGGCGGAGAGGGAAACGCGGATCGTATCACCGATACCGGCCCATAGCAGATTACCGATACCGATGGAGGATTTGATCGTACCCGATCGCTGCGGCCCCGCCTCGGTAATACCGAGATGCAGCGGGTAGTCGCACGCTTCGGAAAGTTGTTGGTAGGCGGCAACCGCCAGAAAAACATCCGATCCCTTGCATGAAATCTTGGTATTAAAGAAATCGTTGTCCTCGAGAATGCGGATATGACGCAGCGCGCTTTCCACCATCGCCTCAGGGCACGGCTCGGCATATTGTTCCAGCAAGTCGCGTTCCAGCGAGCCGGCATTCACGCCGATACGAATGGAGCAGTTATAATCCTTCGCGGCTTTGATCACCTCGCGCACTTTTTCGGCGGACCCGATATTGCCGGGATTGATGCGCAGACAGGCCGCGCCGTTCTGGGCCGCCTCGATCGCGCGTTTGTAATGGAAGTGAATGTCGGCGACGATCGGCACATTCACTTGCGGCACGATCTGTTTCAGCGCTGCGGATGAGGCTTCATCGGGGCAGGAAATGCGCACGATGTCCGCGCCCGCCGCCTCGCACGCCAAGACCTGCGCCACGGTCGCCGCGACATCGGCGGTCGGCGTGTTGGTCATGGTCTGGACCGTGATCGGGGCATCGCCGCCCACCGGGACGTTCCCGACCCATATTTTGCGGCTTTTGCGGCGGTCAATCATCCGCCATGGCCGAACGCTGTTATGGTCTGCTCTGCTCATTGGCCTTCTATATAAATGTCATCCCGAGCGAAGTCGAGGAATCTTGTATGGCGGAAAACGGGTCAGATCCCTCGGCTACGCTCGGGATGACAGGAAATCTAAAGCTTCAATAGATCCGACGGGTTAAGCGAGATATTACGCTTGACCTGCGCGTCTTCACCAATTTTGGGCAAAGCCTTGCCATCCAGTTCGATGGTGATTCCGCCTGCATTGCCCGTCGACATGGTCATGCCGAGCTCGTTGGGCACCAAAAACTGATCGCCGGGTTTCAAGACCTGCGAGATAAGAATACGCCCAGACGTATCGCGAATTTCGACCCAGCTGTTATCTGTCACAAGAATAACGACGCGCTGGATCGGCTTTAGCGCTTCTGCCGAGGCCGCTTCTTCATTGAACATGGGAGGCGGCTGGGGCGGCGGATCGTCCGAGGCAATCATAGATGGCGCTTCGCTGAGCGTACTTTCCTGCAAGCTATCGGGCACAGCAGGAACAACCCCGTCGGTCCCCTGTCCCCCGATCATAAAATAGGCGCCGATACCGACCGCAAAGCACAGAGCCAACCCCACCATCACCATAGAAATCGTCGGTATTTTCGTATCGGCAGCCGCGACCGGAAATTGTAAATCGGGACGCGCCTGTCGTCCCACGCTTTGCTGTTTGAACAGATAGACCATCTTATCGCCGTCCAGCCCCAGATATTCGGCATAGGCGCGCACAAAGCCGATGGCATAGACCCGGCCCGGAAGCTGGTCCACATCACCTTTTTCGAGTGCTTCAAGCTGAGTTGCACGAATACGTAAAATTTGGCCGATCTGGTCGAGGCTCTGACCGTAATGCACACGGGTACGGCGCAAAATCTCCCCCACCGATAAATCGGTGTGGAAATCCATTCCATCTGGCATGTGCGGCGCCTCGGTCATCCAGCCGACCTTAGGTCATTTTCTGTTAAGATTCCAGCCCCTTATCGTCCAAACCGTAAGCGGTGTGTAAGGCGCGAACGGCGCGCTCCAGATAATCCTTACCGATCAGGACGCTAATTTTAATTTCAGAGGTAGAGATCGCCTGAATATTCACCCCTTCGTCGGCCAGTGTCTGGAACATTTGCTGGGCGACGCCAGCATGGGTTCGCATACCGATCCCCACGACCGAGACTTTGACCACGTCCTTGTCCATGCGCACGTCGATATCCTTGAGCACATCATCTTTTTTCAGCACAGTTTCGGTGCGCGCCAGATCGCCCTCCGGCACCGTAAAGGTCATATCCGTCGCACGGCCATCGTGCGAAATGTTCTGGATGATCATATCAACACTGATGCTGGCATCAGCAAGCAGGCCGAATACATGGGCGGCCACGCCCGGCGTGTCAGGCACATTCAAAAGAGTCACTTTCGCCTCATCCTTGGCATATGTGATGCCGTTCACCAAAGCCGCTTCCATAATATCCTCCTCGCTAATGAGCAACGTGCCGGGCAGATCGCTGCCGAGCGCGTCATTGAAACTTGATAAAACCTGTACAGGCACCTTTTGTTTATAAGCCATTTCGACCGAGCGTACCTGAAGCACCTTCGCCCCGACGGAGGCCAGTTCCAGCATTTCCTCGTAAGCAATTTTATCGATTTTGCGCGCGGCAGGCACAATGCGCGGATCGGTCGTATAAATCCCGTCCACATCGGTATAGATATCGCACCGGTCCGCCCCCAGCGCCGCCGCCAGCGCGACCGCCGTCGTGTCCGAGCCGCCGCGCCCCAGCGTTGAAATGCGCCCCTTGTCCGTGATCCCCTGAAACCCCGCGAGGACCGCTATTTCCCCGCGCGAAAAGCGCTCGATCATTTGCGCCGCCTCGATCCCCTCGATCCGCGCCTTGCCATGGACATGGTCGGTCAGGATCGGCAGCTGCCAGCCCAGCCAGCTGCGCGCCTCGATCCCGCGTTTTTGCAGCGCCAGCGCCATCAGCCCCGCCGTCACCTGCTCTCCGCTGGCGACAACTGCGTCATATTCGCGGGCATCGTACAGCGGGGTGATCTCCTGACAATAACCGACAAGCTGATTGGTCACGCCGGCCATCGCCGAGACAACGACGGCGATTTCGTGCCCCCGCGCATGTTCCGCCGCGACCTTATCGGCGGCGGCCTCTATCCGCGTTGTGTCTGCGACAGACGTACCGCCGAATTTCATCACGATCCTGCTCATTGAAATATAATAACCATGGATGAACACGAATGAACACGGATTTTTATTCCCCTCTTATCTCTTCGTGGTTTAAAAGGAAGCATGACCGTCGATACCAAAGAGATTGAAAACTTCGCCAAAGACGCCGCCCGGTGGTGGGATATAGACGGCCCCTTCGCGCCGCTGCATAAACTCAATCCGACAAGGCTGGCTTACCTGCGCGAGCAGATCGACGCACATTACGGATGCGACCCGAAGAGCCTTGCGCCATATAACAAACTATCCCTTCTCGATATTGGCTGCGGCGGGGGGTTGGTGTGCGAGCCGATGGCGCGGCTGGGCGCGCAGGTCACCGGCATTGATGCCGACGCGCAGGCGATTAATGTCGCCAAGGCGCACGCGGCGCAATCAAACGTAAAGATTGATTACAAGGCCGTCACGACCGCCGACCTGACGCAAACATATGATATCGTCCTCGCCCTCGAAATTATCGAGCATGTAAGCAACCCTGCGCAATTTGTCCAAGATGTTGCCGGTCTGGTCAAACCCGGCGGGCTTGTCATTTTCTCGACCTTGAACCGCACCCCGAAATCCTTTGCGCTCGGCATTGTGGCGGCGGAATATCTGCTGCGCTGGGTTCCGGCAGGGACGCATACATGGAAAAAATTTGTCAAACCGTCCGAGCTGGCCCGTCTTGCGCGCGCCGCAGGGCTGGCGCCCCGAAATATTCAAGGAATGATGTATCAGCCATTCAACAAGGAATTCGTGCTGTCGGCAAATGACACAGATGTAAATTATTTTATGACGGCGGCAGGCTGATTTTTACAAGGCGCAATCCAAATTTGTGGCTGCATTGCCTGTCAAAGCCCTGCCTATTGCCCCCTGAAGTTTTTCGCGATCTTCGTCTGACGTTAAATGATCCGCAACTGCTTGCGGAAGATGACCGCGCGCTGCCTCTTCACAAGACGTGGTGCCCAAAAATGTATTCCTGACATCAAAAGGGACACCCCAAATATCTTTATCCGGATTGATTTGCCAAAAATGGACCTCAAACAAACCTGTGCCCGGATTTTCTTGAATCGATACATCTATATCCATAGCGTCCTCACTTATATATTATGACCAGCACACCCCTTGCCTATATTATGCAATCAAAAAATCTCCCTTGGCCCCTATGCGATAAAACGGCTATCCTGTTGGCATGTCTGGATTCTTCTTCGTTCTTATGATTGCGGCAATGGTGGCGGTTCTGGCTTCGCTGGGTGTCGGCCTGTTCTCTATGGTCAAGGGCGGGGAGTTCAATAAAAAATACAGCAACCGGCTGATGCGCACACGGGTTACCCTGCAAGGCCTGGCGCTTGTCCTGTTCCTGCTGGCCGTCTGGACGCATTAACAAGGGGAAACACATGAAAATTCTGGTGCCTGTCAAACGGGTGATTGATTACAACGTCAAGGTACGCGTCAAAGCGGATGGATCGGGTGTCGATCTCGCCAACGTCAAAATGTCGATGAATCCGTTCGACGAAATCGCGATCGAAGAAGCCACGCGGCTGAAGGAATCCGGCAAGGCAAGCGAGATTATCGCCGTCACCATCGGCCCAGACAAGGCACAGGAGACATTGCGCACCGCCATGGCCATCGGCGCAGATCGCGGCATTCTCGTGCAAACCGATGCGCCGATTGATATTGGCGGGGTCGAACCGCTGGCGGTTGCCAAAATTCTCAAAGCCATTGTCGAGGCGGAAAAACCCGACCTCGTGATCATGGGCAAACAATCCATTGATGATGACTCGAACCAGACCGGCCAGATGCTGGCCGCCCTGCTCGGCTGGGCGCAAGGAACCTTTGCTTCCAAAGTCGAGCTTGCCGAGGGTAAGGTTAACGTCACGCGCGAGGTTGATGGCGGGCTGGAAACCGTCTCGCTGAAAACACCGGCGATCATTACAACCGATTTGCGGTTGAACGAGCCGCGCTATGCGTCGCTACCCAATATTATGAAGGCGAAGAAAAAAGAACTGGACGTCAA
>CAYSGL010000060.1:0-7842 GCA_964430725.1 uncultured Pseudobdellovibrionaceae bacterium | reverse complement strand
GGTGATGCTTTATTAACCCCGCATCAAAAAGAAAGGACAGATACAAATCGGTATTGACCGTCTCATCAATGCAATCCATTTGTGTCAGGCGGTTTTCCTCGAATGTTTCGGCCTCTGCCCGATCCTCGGTCAAACCCGATGACAGGCCGGCATATGTTTCCATCCGCCCGATCGCCCGCACAATGCGGCGCCGTTCCTCTTCGGGGATTTTGGTGGCGGGGGTGAACATCCGCTCGATCTGCCGCCATTGTTTATCCGTGATCCAGCCTTCCGTCCGGTAGTAACAGTTAAAACCATGACAAACGGCGAATTTTTCGCGGCTGAAAGACGGATCTTTATAGGGATATAAATTCATTCCCTGACTGCCGCAGGCGGTAAGGAAGGGAATGACAATGAGAGGTAAATAACGGCGCATGCGTTCAATATAGCGGGCTTTTGGCCCCCTTAAAAACGCCAAACCCGCGCCCGGGAAAACTAGTCACGCCTTAAATTGATAATCATCTCCAAAGCATGACAACAAAAGGCACCGTCAATCCAGCAAGCCAATGGAGAGGATGTATAAGGCGCACATATTCTTCCCACCCCAATACGCAAACATGCAGCAGGACCCCCAACAAGGCGCCAATCATATAAACCAGCTCGCCCCATCCGCCGCGCCATACAAAGACGACGGCGGCGCCGAACATTAAACATGCATAGTAAGGCAAACAGAGAGCCCAGCCAATGGTCCAAGAATACCGCGAGGTATCCAGCGCGGCCAACTGTAAGGGATTATCCGCATATTTCAGACGCCATTTTGCATCTAGCTTGCGGCCAATTAAATAAACCGCGAGCAGAACAACACTCCCAGCAAACATGAACAAATTATATTTTATGATAAAATCCATCCGGCTATTATCCCATTATCACAAGTTCCGCACAATACGACCTTGCGGCGCTGGAAAAGGCCGATTACAACAAGCGAGCATGACCACGCCCTTTATCATCGCAATCGACGGACCGGCGGCAAGCGGGAAAGGCTCGCTGGCCCGCAGGCTGGCCGCGCATCTGGGCTTTCCGCATCTTGACACCGGCGCGCTCTATCGACGGGTCGGGCTGGACGTATTGAACGCCAGCGGCAATCCGGCGGACGAAACGGCGGCGCTGGCAGCGGCCAAATCCCTCGATCCCGCCATGTTGAACGATCCCGCGCTGAAATCCGACGAAGCAGGCATCGCCGCAAGCCAGGCAAGCCAGTACGCGACTGTACGTGCCGCATTATTCGGCCTGCAACGTGACTTTGTAACGGCCAACGCGTCCGGCGCCGTCCTTGATGGCCGCGATATCGGCACCGTCATCTGCCCCGAAGCGCCCGTCAAGCTGTACGTAACCGCCAGCACCGAAATCCGCGC
This sequence comes from uncultured Pseudobdellovibrionaceae bacterium, assembly GCA_964430725.1. Taxonomy (GTDB): domain Bacteria; phylum Pseudomonadota; class Alphaproteobacteria; order Micavibrionales; family Micavibrionaceae; genus CAYSGL01. Next base: position 6,451 of record CAYSGL010000060.1, on the reverse strand, counting down.
CCAGCGCCGTTTCAGGGAATTGGAAGGCATGGGGCGTACGGTTCATTTCGATGATGTGCTGGCCGATATGCAGGCCCGCGACACCCGCGATGCGGAACGCGCCGCTGCACCGATGAAACCCGCGCCGGATGCCCATATTCTCGATACCAGCGATATGGGGCCGGACGAGGTTTTTCACGCCGCCCTTGCCTTGATTAACCGCGCCCGCCAATCAATTATTGACATAAAAGAATGATTCGTCCTTAATTCCTCTCAGGAAATAAGTGACAGTTTATTATAACAAGGTAGCGATAATGACAAAACTGATTGAGAAGTTCGTGCAACAGCACGCTGGCACCCCCTCTTACGAGGTCTTGGGACAGGAACTTGAGCAATGCCTCAGAGACTTAAATGTCGAGCGTTATATAGAGTTATATCAAGGATTTTCACAAAAGGCCGACTCTACCGGCGCACGCTACGCGGATCTTTTTACGCCACAGCAACTTAAGCAATTGATGCGCTATATGGATGTCTACGACATGGAAGACAGATCGAGACAGAGTAGACTGTACAACGTGCGCAATTATTTTGCGCTGTATGATACTTTTAAGGATGTGCCGAGCATGGCCGACGCGTTTCAGGATAGGGAGTTGTCGGAATATTGCATCGAACGTAACGAAACGGAGGGATTTTTTCGCTTGCAAAAATTTCTGAACGAATACCCGGAGACCTATAAAAAATTCAGGCAAGAGTGGCAAGAAAGGGCAGCCCCCTCAAGCCAGTGTGCTTCGCAAATGAATTTGGCGCTTTAACAGCACACTCCTTCAAACAAGTAAAAGGACAAGACAAGTATGGGCAGTACTTCGCACACATCTTCTGAAATATCTCTCGCCAGTATAGTCGGTTTGCAGGAAGGCGGCACCAAAACATTCCAGAACCATGACCTATACATCGAGCTTATGCGTCTGGCGTCCGACAAAACAGGCGAAGGTCAAATTAAACTGGCAACATGGTTTCGCCTTAGCGCGTCGAGGCAAACCACAGGCCTGTCCGACGATCAGGAACGGCGGCGCCTTATTCTCACCGCAACCTATACCACCCTGACGCATGGCCGGATTCAAGCCTATTGTGATTTATATGAAGCTTTGGGCCAAAAGCCTGCAACAAGGTCCTTTTTCACCCCCGATGATTTTCGGCAGGCGATCAGCACATCCTTGATGAACAGGGACCCGGCCACCTTTGCCCTTCTCAAGACACTCTCGAAAGATGATGCGGCAAAACAGGCCATTTTTACCGTCCAAGACGTACGGTCCGCCGTACAGATCGCCCTTGAAACGGCAGACAGGGACGCTATCGGGCAATTGCGAAACAGCTTTGCGAGCGATCAGAAATTTTCTTACCTGCTACCCGTCTGGGTCGAACATGACCGCGTACACGAAACGACCACGACCCTGTGGCCGGATGGCGGGCTGTACGTACGCACGCCCCTGACAGAGATCACCTCGGCGCCTGAATTACGGATCAAATACAAGCGGGACAACAGCCGCTTGTGCGACACATGGGAGCTGACCACCACAATCTTGAAAAAACTTGCCGCAAGGGGGACCAACAGCCAGGCAGAATACGGTATCAATACGCCGGTAAACGGCGAAGTTCGCGATGGGGCGCGCAAGGCGCTCGGTGTTCTGGAAACATCACCGCATCCCCGCCCCATGGGTAAGCCTGTTCCTTTTTAAGCGCCCGCGAAAGCCATTGCTTGATCAGCCGCAAGCAAGTTAATGGTTGACATAACCTTATTAAAGACATAACTTTTCGCAAATTTACGAAAATGGAGTGTTTTATGGGTTACCATGACGAAGAATATTACGATGGATATTACTATGATAAAGATGAATATATCACGCCTGAAGATGAAGGTGTGATGCTAGACATAAACATACATTTTTCATGGGCATTAAAAAACGGCTTCGCCAGGGTTCTTGAACACTATACTCCTGAAAGGGTCAGTTTTGCCACAAAGTGCTTTCTGGATGCGTTAATGCCTGACGCGTTCGACAAGTTATATAAGAGCGTTTCAGCCATTGAAGATAAGGACCGTCAGGCCCAATTGCGTGGCGGCTTTGATCCCAAGATCATCGGCGAGTATGCGAAAAAATATCTACAATCAGTCTATATCTCCAATTTCATCGCGCTGTACCGAACTCTTCAGGAAGACACCGAACTATCCGCCGTCTTCACCCGCGACATGATCGAGGGCTACGTGCAAAAATATCTGAAAGATAGAGGCGGTAATTATAATCGAATCTCCGCTTTCCTCCTACTGTATGAAACGGTTCAAGATAACCCTGACCTGCGCGCTGTCTTCACCCCTGAAATATTCGGCCAGGTCGCATCAATGTATCTGAGTAATCGCCGCTTCAAGAAGTTCTACTCCCTGTATAACCTTGTTAAGGATGACCCTGACCTATTCGCCGCCATTACCCCCGACATGATTCGCACGTTCGCACTAGAAGAACTACACTGGGATAGAGACTTATGGGAATTGCGCGAATGTGTTTCAGATGCCCCCCACCTGTATGCCGTCTTCACTCCCGACATGGTCAGCGCGCGCGCGCGCGATGAGTTGTGCTTCGCTAAACTCTATAATTTCAATTGGGGCACCGCGTTTTTCAATGACCTCTGGGCGGCTGTTAAGGATGACCCCCTTCTGTGCAAGGGTTTTACCTCCGAAATATTTGGTGATTATGTACAATTATATCTGGACATAAAGCGGGTTGATATCTTTATCAAACTCTACACAGAAGATAGCAAAGATAATCCCGTTTTTCGCAAGGGCTTCACCCCCGACATGGTCAGCCATGCCGCAAAAATATGTCTACAAGAGAAAAACATCCCCTTGTTCCGTGATTTATACAACGCTTTTAAGGATGACTCTGGCCCGCGCAAAGGCTTCACCACTGAAATATTAGAGCAAGCCACGCAAGCATGTCTGGACGATAAAAAAATGTACACATTCATCGATATGCTCTCGGACATGACCCCTAAGACGGTTGGCACGGTCGCACAAACATGTCTGGACAAGGGATACAAGAACGATTTTTTCAACCTGTGCGAAGCCGCTCTGGATGACCTCAGACTAGCCGTTGCCATCACCCCTGAGATGATCGACCAAGCAGTGAGAAAATGGCCCGATGATATTGGGAGTTTACTTACAGCACTTAGGGGTAACGCCGTACTGAGCGCCACGATAACCCCCGATATGTTCAGTGATTCCACAAAAAGAATTCTAGATTGTCTAGATCCAGATGAAGAAGACACAAACGGCATTCTATCGTTGATCAATTTGTGCGAACACTTTCGGAACGCCCCTCACCTATCCGGCGTCATCACCCCCGATATGGTTGGGCGGGCTGCACAAAAACTTCTGCTCTACGGAAAACTCTCTGATGTCGAAGATCTAATCAGGGCAGTTCAGGATAATCCCGGACTGCGCAGTGGTTTGACATCACAAATTTTTTCCGAAGCCGCGCACGAATACCCGCAGGATGGTTACGCCGAGAGCTTCATCGAGCTATACAAAGTCCTTCAGGAAAACGTACCCCACTTGGCCACTGTCTTCACCCCCAAACTGGTCCGCTGTGCCGCACGAAACTTTCCGTGCGAGACTATGGCATTGCTTGAAGCGTTTGGGAAAAACAGGCGCTTTGCGGCCGCGATTACGTCGGAAGTAGTCAAGCAGGGATATGATGAGCCTTCTTGGTGAGATTTCATATATACGTGGTTTTGTAATATGTCAGAATGGCTTCGGGGCTTGCGCGCATCCCTGTCCAGATGCCTCCTCGCGCTCCCTCCGCGCCGATGCCTGCAGACTGGCGGAAAATCGAGCGGCACCCTTGTTTAAAAAATCCATACTTCGCAAGTGTGCGCTGGTTAGATAATAATGCTCACCCCGCGACAAGGTTGGCTGTTTAAGCTTGTACGCAACCCCATCTGCACCGCGCGTAAGAACACCGGGAAAATAACGCACTTCGTCAGCGGCTTCCACCTTTACAAACTGATCCGTCATATAGGCCCTGAAATAGAGTGTGCCATCGGGATTTTTTATGGCGACATATGCCACCCGACAAGTCGATGCCTTCAAAAACTCGTCCAATTCCGCCCGCGTCATACGCTCGAGACTGCATTGTCTCTTTTCCTGATCAAGTTTTGGGTCCACCATCACGGCCACAAAGCCGCCCCTTGTTTCAAATTCGTCCCAATCTGAACAGATTTTGTCCTTCGGCATCAACTGCGGCGGACAGTAAGCGCCCAAGTTTATACAATAACTAATATACATTACTCTTCCTGACTATGGCTTCTTCACCAAATTGACTCGTTTTTATGGATAAAGCAAGCCTTAAGACATAAACCTGCCCCACACCCAAAAAGCTTGCTTTTTCAGGCTCGGCCCCCTACAAAAGGCCCGTCTTTTACAGACAGACAAAGCCCCGCCCCCACAGGTGCGCCCTGATGTTCAGGTCGGGACCGCTTTGATCACAAAAATGCGGGAATGAGCCAATGCGCCATATCCTGCGAAGAAAAGGAAACTAAAACCATGGCACATGCAGCCAAAAACATACAAGACAGAGACGACGCAGCGGAATTCGCGGCGTTGCTCAACGAGACGCTCGGCACGTCGCTGGAAGGCAATGTCGTGAAAGGCAAGATCATCGGCATCGATAACGAATTCGTGATGGTCGATGTCGGCCTGAAATCCGAAGGGCGTATCGCCAAGCGCGAGTTTTCGACCCCCGGACAAGAAGCACAAATCCGCGTCGGCGACACGGTCGAAGTCTTCATCGAACGGATGGAAAACCGCGACGGTGAAACACAGCTGAGCCGCGAAAAAGCCCGCCGCGAAGAGGTCTGGGCCGATCTGGAAAAAATGAGCGAAAACGGCGAACGCGTTACGGGCGTTATTTTCGGCAAAGTCAAAGGCGGCTTTACCGTCGATCTCGGCGGTGCGGTTGCCTTCTTGCCCGGCAGCCAAGTCGACATCCGTCCGATCCGCGATATCGGCCCGCTGATGGGCACACCGCAACCCTTTGCGATCCTGAAAATGGACCGCGCACGCGGCAACATCGTGGTATCCCGCCGCGCCATTCTGGAAGAAAGCCGTGATGAAGCGCGCTCCGACCTCATGGAAAATCTGCGTGAAGGCTCGATCGTTCAGGGTATCGTCAAGAACATCACCGATTACGGCGCGTTCGTCGATCTCGGCGGTGTCGACGGCCTTCTGCACGTCACCGACATTTCGTGGAAGCGCGTCAACCACCCGAGCGAAACGCTCTCGGTTGGCCAGACCATCGAAGTGCAGATCATTCGCTACAACGCCGACAATGGCCGTATCTCCCTTGGCATGAAACAGCTGGAGAGCGATCCGTGGGATGGTGTTGCCGCCAAATATCCGGTCGGCCTGAAAATGCAGGGCCGCATCACGAACATCACCGATTACGGCGCGTTCGTGGAACTGGAAGACGGTATCGAAGGGCTGGTGCACGTATCGGAAATGTCGTGGACGAAGAAAAACGTTCATCCAAGCAAGATCGTCTCGACCTCGCAGCAGGTGGACGTTCAGGTGCTCGAAGTCGACATGGACAAGCGCCGCATCTCGCTGGGCATCAAACAGTGCCAGGAAAATCCTTGGAACGACTTTGCTACGCAGCATAAAGCCGGCGACGAGCTGGAAGGCGAAATCCGCAACATCACCGAATTCGGTCTGTTCGTCGGTATGCCTGGCGGCGAGATCGACGGTATGGTTCACCTCTCCGATATTTCGTGGGAAGACCAGACCGAAGATGCGCTCAAAGCCTACAAGAAAGGGGACACCGTCAAGGTCAAGATCCTCGATGTTGATGCGTCCAAGGAACGTGTGGCGCTCGGTATCAAGCAACTGACGGACGATCCGTTCGAAGGCTCGATGAAGGGCATGGCCAAAGGCGCGGTTGTCACCTGCACCGTGACCGAAGTCACCCCGAACGGTATCGAAGTGTCGGTCTCCGAAGGCGTGACCGGCTTTATCAAGAAAGCCGATCTGAGCCGCGAGCGCTCCGAGCAGCGTCCCGACCGCTTCGCCGTCGGTGAAAAAGTCGATGCCAAGATCCTCACCGTCGACCGCAAGAAACATGCGCTGACCCTGTCGATCAAGGCGCGCGAACTGGATGAAGACAAGCAGGCGCTGGAACAATTCGGCTCGACCGAATCCGGTGCGTCGCTTGGCGATATTCTGGGGGCCGCTTTGGGCAAGAAATAATAAAGGAATAACGTTCAGCGTCTCCATCTCCTTCGTTTGGTGCTGAATGTTTGGTAAGAGGCCGGGGTGATCAGAAATGGTCACTCCGGTTTTTTATTTTAGAAAAAAGGGATCAATTTTCAGTTCGCTTTTTGCGAAAGCAATAATCTCATCATCGGACATAGGTGGAACTGATAAAAC
>CAYSGL010000059.1:0-7842 GCA_964430725.1 uncultured Pseudobdellovibrionaceae bacterium | reverse complement strand
CGCAGCTGGTTGGCGAACTCGACGATCAAAATCGCGTTTTTGGTCGCAATGCCGACCAGAACAATCAACCCGATTTGCGAATAGACGTTCAGGGAAGCGCCGGTAATGTACAATCCGAATAACCCGCCCGCGACAGCAAGCGGTACAGTGAGGATAATGACAAGCGGATGAACAAAGCTTTCAAACTGTGCGGCCAGAACAAGAAAAACAATTGCAATACCCATCAGGAAAACGAATAGAATAGCGCTGCCGCTGTCCTTAAAATTCTTGGATTGCCCCTTGTAGTCGACGACGACTTTTTCCGGCAATATCTCGCGAGCGGTCTTCTCCATGTAGGCCAGCGCTTCCCCAAGCGTATAGGCGGGATCAAGATTGGCGTTGATCGTGATCGCGCGCACTCTGTTGTACCGGTTGAGAGAGGGGGATGTCGCACGTTCACTCAAGGTGACAAGATTGGACAGCGGGATCAACTGCCCCGTCGTATCAGAACGGACATATATGTTTTCAATATTGGTTGGCGTCTGTTGCGTGATACGCTCTCCTTCTACGATCACATCATATTCTTTGCCGTCATCGATATAGGTTGTGACCCGTCTGGACCCCAGCATGGTTTCCAGTGTGCTGCCTATTTCAGTTATATTCACGCCCAGATCGGCGGCGCGGTCATAATGGACGTCGACCTGAAATTGTGGCTGTGTTTCTTTGTAATCCCAGTCAATATCGGACAGACTCGGATTATTTTTTTCAATCGCGGCAAGCAATATATCGCGCCACTCGGCAAGCTCGTCATATGTTCCGCCACCGATGACGAACTGGACGGGTTTCCCCGATCCGCCTCCTAAGGGTTGTCGTTGATTGGGAAACGCATTGACGCCGGGCAAATCTTTAAGTTTTCCCCTGACTTCCCCCATAATCGTATCGATCCCGCGCCGTTTGCTCCAGTCGTCCAGAACAACGATGACGAAGCCCCCGTTGAAACTAGCGGCTGTGCCAAAACCTTGCGGCGCGCGGACCAGCAAGCGCGTGAATTCACCGCTTTGGGTATAGGGCAACAAGCGGCGCTCAATTTCATTCATGTATTCGAGCATGTAGGCATATGACGCGCCTTCCGGTCCGTTAACACGAATGATAAACGACCCTCTGTCTTCACGCGGCGCATATTCACTCGGAATGGCGCGATACATGAATACGGACGAAGCTGTAATCAAGACAAACAGAACAAGCAGTACGGGCCAGTTTCGCAAAGCTCTATCCAGCGATTTTGTGTATCCGTCACGTATATGCGTGAAAATAGATTCCGCCTTTTTCGCAAAGGCCGAGCGATGATGGTCTAATTCTCCCTGTTTTTCTCTTGAGACAGGTTTCACTAATTTCGAACTCAGCATGGCCGACAGTGTCAAGGCGACGAAGCTGGAGAACAAAACGGCCGCGACCATCGTTAAGGCAAATTCGCGAAACAGGCGGCCCAGATCCCCTTCGACGAAAGTGATGGGCACGAATACGGCGACCAGAACCATGGTCGTCGCAATAACTGCAAACCCCACTTGCCTGACCCCGTAATAGGCGGCGACAAGCGGGGTTTCTTTAAGCTCTTTTACCCGCCTGTCGACATTTTCAAGAACAACAATCGCATCATCCACGACAAGGCCGATCGCCAGAACCAGCGCGAGCAACGTCAGAAGATTGAGCGAGAAGCCGAATGCATAGAGCGCGATAAATGTCGCGATCAGCGAAACAGGAACTGTAATGGCGGGGACCAGCGTCGTCCGCCAGCTACCGACAAATAGATATATGATCACAACCACAAGCATCATGGCGATAAACAGGGTCGTATAGACTTCGCGTATCGAGGCGCGAATGAAAACCGAGGTGTCGTAGCTTTGTACCAGCCTCATCGATTGTGGAAGATTCCTGTTAATCTCGGCGACTTTTTCTGTGGCGCCATCGGCGACATCGATCGTATTGGCGGTTGATTGTTTGATGATGCCAATTCCAACCATGGGTTTGCCATTGCCACGGAACATGGTCCGGTCTTCGACCAATCCGCGTTCTACGCGCGCGATGTCTTTCAAACGAACGAGGTAACCGTTATTGCCGCGTCCGACGACCAGATTGCCGAAATCCTCAGGGGTTTTAAAGGCGCGTTCTATGCGGACTGAAAATAGACTGGTCCGCGATTCTATCCGGCCCGCCGGCAACTCTACATTTTCATTGCGCAGGGCATTTTGTACATCGCCGGCCGTCAGCCCGCTCGCCGCCAGCTCTTTTCGATCAAGCCAGATACGCATGGCATAGCTTTGTTCGCCGCCGATGCGCACGCGGGCCACGCCGTCAACAACCGAGAATTGATCGACCAGATAGCGGTCCGCATAATCCGTCAATTCCGGGACGCTCAGTGTGTCGCTTTCCAGATTGAACCAGATAATGACATCGTCGTCTGAATCCGCTTTTTGTACTTCCGGTGGATCGGCTTCGTCGGGGAGGTTGTTTAACAGGCCGGATACACGTTCACGAACGTCATTCGCTGCGGCGTCTATATCCCTGTCAATGCTGAATTCCAGGGTGACGCGTGATCGTCCGTCGCTGCTGCTGGATGATATGTAGCGAATGCCTTCGATGCCCGCGATACGCTCTTCGATCAGTTCCGTTATGCGCGTTTCTACGATCGAGGCGGCCGCCCCGGGATAATTGACCGTCACCGTGACAATCGGCGGATCAATTCTCGGATACTCGCGCAACGGAAGGCGCTCGAAGGATACGATGCCGAAGACGATAAGGATGAGCGATAAGACCGTGGCAAAAACAGGGCGCGTGATGCTGATATCGGACAGGATCATTATTCTTGCACCGTGGCCGTTTCAGATTGCTGTAGAAGATCGGTCAGCGTGTCGCCTGCCGTCCGTTTTGCAGAGACGCGCACTGGCGTTTGGTCCGATAATTTGAGAATGCCATCGGTTACAATCGTTTCTCCTGGGGATAAGCCGCCTGTTATTTCGACATATCCCGGTTCTCTCATACCAATCGTAACCTGTTTCTTGAGGGCGCGGCCATCCTCGACTGTATAGACATACTTGTTCGCCCCCTCGACGATGACGGCAAGCTCGGGGACCATGATCGCGGTTCGTTCATTTTTCTTGAGATAGACCATCATCAGCAAGCCCGGGCGCAGAAGGCGGCTTTCATTCGGAATGATGGCTCTGACGGTGACGGACCGGCTGGCCGGATCGATTTGTGAGGCGATGCTGGAAACGTTGCCTGTAAAGATCGTATGGGGATAGGCGGGGGTGCGCGCCTCTATCGGCAATTCCGCTTGCAGGCTGGACAGGAATGTCGAGGGGACCGAAAAATCCAGCTTCATCACACTGTCGTCATCCAACGTTGTAATGGCGGTTCCGGGCTGTAACAAGGTACCAATACTGATATTCCTTAGGCCGACAACTCCATCAAAGGGGGCTGTGATGATGCGGTCGGCAAGGCGTGCTTTAATGGCCTCGAGCTGTGCGCGTGCGGCAGCAAGATTTCGGTTTTGCGTATCCAGTGCCGAGCGCGATGCCGCCCCCTGATCGACCAGCGGCTTTAAGCGCCTGACCTGCCGCGATGCTTCGTTCACATTGGCCTGCGCCTCTTTCAGTTCAGCCGTTTCCGCCGCATTTGCCATTTCGACCAGAACATCCCCTGCGACCACGCGCTGTCCGTCCTCAAAGCGAATGGCTGTGACAATATCTGTGACATTCGCGCTGAGCGTCACGGTTTCGTTCGCTCTGAGTGTTCCCAAGGCTTCTATGCTGTCGGCGATGCGTTTGGTTGTCACGGTGGCGACGAAAACGGAAACGCCGTCAGCGGGCTCTTGTTGCGCATGGGCGTACCCCGCGACAGACACTAAGATCAAAGTAATCAGCAATGCGTATTTTATCATGTTGTTTCCTGAGGGGGGATGTAGCCGCCCGTTGCCCGATATAATTGCACATGCAGCAAGACAAGGTCGCGTTCTTCGTTAATCATCGTGCGCTCAACGGCTTGTAAGTCCTGTAACGCCTGTAAAACAGGCAGATAATCACTCAAGCCTTCGGTATAAACCGCCCGCGTTTTTTCGACGGTATCGCTTAAAATACGCCGTCTGTTATCCAGCCGGTCGATATATTCTTTTTGCATGGATATCTGGTACAGGGTTGTTTCGACATCCTCAATCGCTTCAAGATATAATTGCGAGAGGGCAGATAACCGCTCTTGGTATAAGGCTTTGTTGCGTTTGACTTGAGCCTGTTTCTCGCCCCAGTCGAGCAGCGGTTGCACCAATCCGCCCAGCAGCGAGAGAAGCGGACTGGCAACATTTCCTCCGCTGGCCAGAAGATACGAGCCGCTTAATGTCACGCGGGGCAGGCGTTCTGCGATGGCCGCCTCTATATCGGCATCCGCCGCCGCCAGCCGCGCCCGCGCCGCCCTCAGATCGGGGCGCTCGAGCAGGATCTCCGATGGTATGCTCAAGGGGGGCTGCAATGTTTTGTCCGGAAAGCGGCTGGCGGGCGTCGTCACGTCCAGTGCATCCGGCTTATTCCCTGTTAAGACATCCAGCCTGTTTTCAAATTGGCGCAGGCTGGCTTGCGACACGGGAAACAGGCTGTAAATCAGGGCTTGCTCACTCTCTTGCTGCAACACGTCTATCTGTGTCCCCAGACCTTGTTCTTCGCGCAACGTGATGATGGTCAGGATATCTTTGCCTGTTTGAATTTGTTCATCCAGCAGCGCAAGGGTGCGCTGGACGGCGACTGATTGGTAATAGGCGTTTGCAATATCTGCGGCCAATGAGAGGCGCAGGGCTTGCGCGTCTTCCTGCGCTGCGGCGGCGAGCAGGCGATCCGATTTGGCAGCGGCGGACAGGCGGCCAAATATATCTGCCTCCCATTCCAACGTGGCCCCGAAACGGCTGGTCAGATCTTGTGCGTTTCCGTCTTCCCAGCTTTTTGTGGTATTGGCCGTCGCATCAATCGATGGCAGGCGTCCGGCCTGCGATAGTCTGGCCTGTTCCTGCGCGGCATCGATGCGCGCGATAGCCTGTACCAGCGTCAAATTGGCTGGCAGCCCCTTGTCGACGAGCGCCGTTAACGTCTCATCACCGAAGGAGCGATACCATGTCTGGGGAGCATAAGAGGCGGTTTGCGTATAAGAAATATCGTCGATCAACCGGGCATGGGCCGGGGCGTTGTCTTCAAACAACCCCTCAGCGCAGCCGCCGAGCAAAAGCGTACCTATTATTACAAGCGGAAAGCGCGCAGTTTGCAAAACAGAAAAATCCCTCAAATGTCCGGAGCACACGACCATATTGGTGCCGATAGCAATGAAATCAATGTCTTATTGTTATCTATCCCATAAAAAAGGCATTCATATGATGCGAAATGGATATGTTGCGGATGATATGACAACAAAGTAATGGGCGGAGGTGGAGATCGAAAGTTGGTTGCCGAATATCTCATTCTCTGCCAAAACCGATTGGCATGACAGATGCCCCTCCTATCTCTGATAAAAAACCGTCGCGCCTGAAGCGGTTTAAGGCGCCGGCGGGAAAATTGTTCTGGCTTTGGGTGGGATATCAGGCTGTTAAAGGGACGCTGACAACGGCCTTTATCTGGATCCCGATGATATATATGTGGTTCCAGCACAGCGCCCATGGCTAGGCTTGTGGATAGTTTCTGTCCGTTTGCGCTATTTTCTTGTTTGATTTTACTAAATCGCTACATTTGCCTCGGTTCACAAATATATTGAGATAGGGGAGCGCTTCATGCAATCCAATCGTACGCCTGATCGTGTTCATGTTGTCCAAAGGCCGCAAAATGACGATCTTCGCAGTCCGTCAAGCGAGATCGCCCGCACTTTGGCGCAAATCAACGACAAACTGAAGCGCAGCGAGGCCGAGCGGTATGAATTGCTGGCGGAGTTGCGCGAATACCGCAAGGCATTAAGCGCACTCGAAGATAAAAGCGACGCCAGTGAAAAGGCTTTTTTGACGATTGAGCATAAAATACAGACACGCGACAAGCTGGAAACCGAACTGACCCAGCGTCAGGCGCGCTTTGAAAAATCACTGCGCGATACGGAAGAAAAACTGATTAAGTCGGTTGCTAATCAGGCTGTGCTCGATAAAAAGATGCGTGATTCCGAAGAGCGGCACATGGCGCTGACCGTACGTATCGATGATGCCGCGTCGGAACAGGCGCGGATGAACCTGCAAATCGAAAAAGTGGCCGACGATAAATCGCGCATGCTACGCAAGGTCGATCGCCTTGAATTGGTCATACAGGAAACGCAGGAAGCGTTGAAGGCGCGGGCGATGGTGTTACTGACCGACCAGAGCACCGCCGCGCAAAGCGGCTTGAAACAAATTCCGGCATGGTCCGATGCGCAGGCCGCCAATGATGAAGCGGCGGCGGGAGATCCTTGGTGGCGCCGGACGGTCAAAATGCAATCGGTCGGCATGGGAGCCATGGTTGCGGCGGCCCTTTTGTTAGGATGGACAATCAATCAGATGCAGCAACCGGCCGTACCGCAAATCGCGGTTCTTGAGGGCGGCGGTATGGCGCGCCTCAATTTTGCCGAAGGAAAGTGGGAGCCAATTACAACGCCGGCCACAGAAATATCTCCTGCCCCTGCCAGTGCGCCCCAGCCGGCGGCAAAAAGCGTTGATTCACAGGTCACGGCGCCAGTTGCAGGCGCACGGAGTGATGAAGCCCTGACCCTTGAGGTGCAAAATGCATCGGGGATGGCGACCGTTCTGGATGCGGACGATCAGGCTTTGCTTGATGCCATGGAAGCCGATCCGGATGCGCTGGCTGGCGAGTTGAACGCGCTGGAGCCGGGCGCGGCGCAGATGAGCGTCCCTGATGAAACACCGGCAACGGATTCATCGGATTCGATATCGCCATCCAGCACGATTATGCCCGATTTCGAACAAATGGCGTTTGAACAGGATGCCGACATCGCGCGCGCCGTCGCTGCGGAACGCGATGTGCGCCCGTTATCGGACAGGCTGGCGGCGGATACGGCTTTACCCGGACCAGTGAGGGTGATGGAAAGGCAGGCCTTCGCAGGGACTGCTTCGGCCCAGCATGATCTGGCTGCGATCTATACGGCCGGGCATGTGGGCGTGTCGCAAAATTTCGAGCGGGCGGCTTTCTGGTTCCGTGAGGCGGCTGAAAACGGCATCGCCAATGCGCGCTATAATCTGGGGGTCCTCTATCATCAGGGGCTTGGTATCGATCGTGATTTGGGCCGCGCCCTGTATTGGTACCGCGAAGCGGCGAAGCTGAATCATCCCGAAGCGCAATATAATCTGGGCATTGCTCATATCGAAGGTATCGGGACCGACTATGACCCGTTGCTGGCGGCGGCATATTTTGAACGGGCGGCGACGCAGGGTATTATGGAAGCGGCCTATAATCTTGGCTTGATCTATGAGAACGGTTTGCTCGGTGATCCCGATCAGGACGAGGCGCTTTTCTGGTACCAGATGGCGGCGGATCAGGGGAATTCGGACGCGCGGCAGGCTTTGCGTACCCTGACAACGGCCATGGGCTTGAATGAGGTGCAGGCTGCGGAACGTGTCGCCCGCATGAAACAGGATCGCGCCATTCTACAGCCGGCTTCGGCGCGCTAGTCAGCCTCATAGTCGAGGAGAGCGCCCACTCTTCCGCTTATGATGCGGGGCGAAGTTGCGTTGCCCGAACCCACCATGTCGGGTGCCTATCCGTCAATATAGAAGCCGCCGCCCGGCATGTCTCTTCGTCTTCGTATAGGGCAAAGCATGTGGCACCGCTGCCGCTCATGCGGACGATAGCGGCGTCGGTCTGT
>CAYSGL010000058.1:0-7865 GCA_964430725.1 uncultured Pseudobdellovibrionaceae bacterium | reverse complement strand
GTCATGTGTTTAGACCCTAGGCGGGGAATGACATCAAGGGAAGATACTTGGTGTCTTTGTGTCTTGGTGCGAAAGACTCAATTTAAATTTTCTTACGCACATATTCTCCGGGGGCGGGGGAAAGGGCGTTGTTGATTGGCCGGGCCGCCATTTTAGGGCCGGCATATTTTTCTTCCCATTCCTGCCAGTGCGTCCACCAAGAGCCATTGTGGTCGATGGCGCCTTGCAGCCATTCCTCGGCCGACCCTCCGGTTTTATCGGATGTGTAATAGCCGTATTTATTGGCAGAGGGTGGATTGACGACGCCTGCGATATGGCCCGATTTGGCGAGGGTGAAAACGCAATCGCCGCCCAGTAGTGTTGGGCCTGCAAAGGTGGCATGCCATGGCGCAATATGATCGTCGTGGGTTGAAAGAAAATAGGCCGGTGTCCTGATTTTACCAAGGTCGATTTTCGTGCCGCAGATCGTCAGTTTATTCGGCTTGATCAGATCATTGTTCAGATACATCCAGCGCAGGTAATCAACGCCCATACGCATGGGAAGATTGGTGGAATCATTGTTCCAGTAGAGCAAGTCAAATGCGCTTGGTTCTTTACCCATCAGGTAATTATTCACCACAAACGACCAGATAAGGTCATTGGCGCGCAAGGATGAGAATGTGCGTTGCAGATAGAGCGCATCGAGATAGCCGCGCGCCTTCATCTGGTCTTCGAGGAAATCAATCTGCGCTTCGTCGATAAATAATTTTAATTCGCCCGCATGTTCAAAGTCGAGCAAGGTGGTGAGAAAGGTCGACGATTTGATTTTATCCGCTCTGCCAGTCTCTGCCAAATGCGCAAGGGTAATGGCGAGCAAGGTTCCGCCGATACAATAGCCTATGGTATTGACGCTTTCCTCACCCGTGGCTTTTTCAATTTGCGTGAGGGCCGCCAGTACGCCGTCCTGAACGTAACGGTCAAATCCTGCATCGCGCAGTGTTTCATTGGGATTGACCCATGAAATCATAAAGACGGTATGCCCTTGATCGGTCAGCCATTTCACCAGCGAATTATCCGGGCGCAAATCAAGAATGTAATATTTGTTGATCCATGGCGGCACGATGAGCAGGGGCGTTTTATATGCTTTGTCTGTGGTTGCTTCATATTGGATCAGCTCCATCATCTCGTTACGATAGATAACGGCCCCCTTGGTGGTGGCTATATTTTTTCCAACGATAAAGGCGGATTCATCCGTGGTGGCAATGCGCAGGTTTCCGCCGCCGCGTTCCATATCCTCAACGAGGTTTTCAAGGCCGCGCAATAAATTTTCACCGCCTGTGCGAACCGTCTCGGCGATGATATCAGGGTTGGTCAGGATAAAATTGGACGGGGCCATTGCGTCCAGATATTGGCGCGTCGCATAGTCGATTTTGGCGCGTGTCTGCGCGTCCAGATCATCGGCGCTCTGGACGGTCTTCATCATCCAATCGCGCGTCAAAAGATAGGATTGACGGATAAAGTCGTACATAATGTTGTCCGACCATTCCGGCGACTTAAACCGCTTATCGGTTTTTGGTGGAACAACAGGGGAAACATCGTTTGCTCCCTGAAAGCGGGCCAGTGTCGCTTGCCAGAGCTTGGTGCAATTCTCCCAATATTCACGCTGAAGCGCGGCGGTTTTGTCGGGGTGTTTGATCAGGCTGGTAAGAAGTGATGTATAGGCTTCTTGCAAATGCAACGGATAGCTCATCATTGTTTGCCACTCTGCGCTTTGCCCTGTCAGGGCGCGCTGCATCAACGGCTGGGCGCGCGCATAGACGTCCTGCAAGATGTCATTCAACTCTTTTTCTTTGGGGGCGGACATGTGGATAAATCGTGATCCTTCTTGCAAAACAAGGTATTAGAGGGTACAGATTGCCTCAGTGCCTGCGCGGAATCAAGCGCCGTTTCTTCCTATGTTCCATGTTGCATGTTTTACGGCAATCCCGCAGGATAGGAGATGTATTTTAATAATGGCGCTGGAGGGTTCACGCGTGCGAAAAATTCTAACGATAACAATAGGGTTGGTATCCCTGGTCGGCGTGAGCGGCTGCGAACATCTGGAAGCGTGGCAGTGGAAAGGCGAGCAGCCTCATATTGTCGATGCCGGGGCACAGGCGCCTTCGGCTCCCGTGGTGCGGTCTGCAAATGATCCTTCCGTATCTCAAGGGGCGGCCTCCGGACATCGTTTTCCGCCACCAACAGAACGCGATCTGTTCGTTATGACGGATAAGTTGAGCGGGGGATCGATAGAAATTTATGATACCAACTCCGGCAAAACTTACGGCAGTCGCGGTGGCGGCGGTGTGCAAGCCGGCATGCCGTCATCGGTCGACAGTTCAGTTGAAATATATCCCGTCGAGGGAACCTATGCGGGGCAGATGGCCCAGACATGGCCTAATAGCGTTTTGCCACGCCATGATATTACTATCTCTCCGGTCATGCAGAACGTCTCATCAAGCGGGCGGGTATCACCGCATGTTGGATCGGGATATGCACCTTCGCAAATCTTTTTCAAGCATGGGTCATCCCGTTTGGGTGACGGCGATCGAAAAATCCTGAGAGAAGTGGCAGAGCAAGCCAAGTTCTCGCCTGTTGATCGCGTGCGCATCGAAGGGCATGCCAGTGCACGCACAGGGGTTTCCGATCCGGTTGAGGCCAAGATTGTAAACCTGAAAGAATCCATGAACCGCGCGTTTAATGTATCAAGCCAGTTGATGCGCGACGGTGTCCCGGCCGAAAAAATCCAGACAACCGTCTGGGGCGATACGAAAAACAGTGGTGATGAGGCGCATAACCGCCGTGTTGATATCATCACTGGTGGACAATAGATTCCATGACTAAGCCTTTTAAAGTCGGTATTGCGGGGCTCGGTACCGTAGGGTGCGGCGTTGTTGATATTCTTCAAAAGAACGGCAAGGCGATTAACGCGCGTGCCGAACGCCCTATCGATATTGTAGCCGTGAGTGCGCGCACACGAGATAAAAAGCGCGACATTGATATATCCACCTACGACTGGGTTGCTAATCCAATCGAGCTTGCCACGCGCGCCGACATTGATTGTGTGATCGAGGTGATGGGCGGCGAAGAGGGGGCCGCCCTTGAGCTTGTCCGTACGGCTTTGCAGAACGGGAAGCATGTGATCACCGCCAATAAAGCGATGTTGGCGCATCATGGCCATCAATTGGCGTTGCTGGCGGAAGCAAAAAATCTGGCGCTGTCATATGAGGCGGCCGTGGCAGGCGGTATTCCGGTGATCCGCGCGATCCGCGAAGGTCTGTCACCAAATTCGATTCAGGCCGTCCATGGTATTTTGAATGGCACATGTAATTATATTCTGACCCAGATGCGCACAAGTGGGCGGGATTTTAACGATGTTTTGAAAGAGGCGCAGGCCAAAGGCTATGCCGAATCCGATCCCACATTCGATGTCGACGGGATTGATGCCGCCCATAAATTATCGCTTTTGGCGGCGCTGTCATTTGGCGTGATGCCCGATTTTCCTTCGCTTGATGTCACAGGCATACGTGCCGTCACGCTCGCTGATATCAAGGCGGCAGACGCGCTTGGTTATAAAATAAAACTTCTCGGCAGCGCGCGGAAGATGCCTGATGGGGCAATCGCTCAAGTGGTGGCCCCAGCCTTGGTTATGCATGATAGCCCGATGGCGGGCGTTGAGGATGTCTATAATGCCGTGATGGTCGAAGGCGATTATGTCGGCAAGGTAATGTTGGAGGGGCGCGGTGCCGGTGGCGGTCCGACAGCAACATCGATCGTCGCCGATCTGACCGATCTGGCGCGTGGCGAATATCGTCCAATTTTTGGTATTCCGGCCAAGGACTTGCCACGGGCGGCGCGGGTCGGTCCGGAAGGCATTGAAGTCCCCTATTATATACGCCTTCATATGACTGATGGGGGTGATCTGTTACCACAGATAGAGGCCGCGTTATCTGGCGGCGGTGTTGTGGTGGAAAAAATGTTCCGAGATGAGCGTGAGGATAACCGCGAATCGCATATTGCATTTATCACGCGTGAAATTGGCAAGGTCGCTCTGGATAAGGCTTTGGCAGATATAGGGGCGCTTGCCGATCATATTTCCGCACCGCTGGCGTTACGCATTGAGAGGTAAGAGGCCAATGCGCTACACTGATCGTATGATTCTGGATGATGAAACATTTTCCATGGACCGAAATCTTGCTCTTGAAGCGGTGAGGGTAACCGAAGCGGCGGCGCTGGCGGCTTCGCGTACGGTCGGGCGCGGGGATGAACAGGCGGCGGACGCAGCGGCGGTGGATGCGATGCGCGGGGCGTTAAATGCTTTGGCCATTCAGGGGCGGGTTGTCATCGGCGAAGGAGAGCGCGATGAAGCGCCCATGTTGTATATCGGCGAGGAGGTCGGAAACGGTCACGGCCCGCGCCTTGATATCGCGCTTGATCCGTTGGAAGGAACCAGTATCACGGCGAAAGGCGGTGAGAACGCCCTTGCCGTTCTTGCCATGGCTGATGAGGGGAGTTTCTTAAACGCTCCCGATACTTATATGCAAAAATTTGCCGTGGGGCCGGGTGTTGATGAATCAATCCTCGATCTTGATGCGCCTGTCGGTGATGTGTTGCAAAAAATTGCACGGGCGAAATCGGCAAAGATTGATGATCTGCTTGTTTGTATTCTTGACCGTCCGCGCCACGAACAACTGATCTTTGATGTACGCAAGGCCGGCGCGCGTATTTCCTTGATACAGGATGGCGATGTCAGCGCAGTTATAGCTGCGAGCGAGCCGGATAGCGGCATTGATGTCTATATTGGCACTGGCGGCGCGCCTGAAGGTGTTCTGGCGGCGGCGGCCTTGCAATGCACAGGCGGTAAAATGCTGGGGCGTCTGGTGTTCCGCAATGATGACGAGCGCGCACGGGCGGAGAAATGGGGAATTACAGATCTGAACAAAATTTATACAACCGATGATCTTGCGAAGCCGCATAATGTGATGTTCGCGGCAACGGGCGTTACCAATGGCGCGATGCTGAAAGGCGTTCGCCGTTATCCGGGTGGCGCAATCACTCATTCGATTGTTATGCGCTCCAAGTCCGGTACAATTCGGCGGATTGAAGCTACGCACAATTTTGAAAAAAAGGTTCTGTAATGAGTGTTCTATCCGTTGAGCGCAGCCTGAAAAATTGCAAATGGGTTTTGCCCCGCGTGGATGACGAGACCGTTGTGCGTATTATGCAGGCACAAGCCTTGCCGGAATATATCGCCCGGTTGCTTGCCTTGCGCGGCATCGCACCGGAAGATGTGACAGGGTTTCTGTATCCTTCCTTGAAGAATTGCCCCGATCCATTTTCGCTTGCGGGGATGGATGACATGGCGGCTTTTGTTGCGCAAGGAATTGTTGATGGCAAGAAATTCGGCATTTTTGCAGACTTCGATGTCGATGGCGCGACGAGCGCAGCCATTCTGACCCGCTTTCTAAAACATGCCGGTGTAGAGCCGGATATTTATATCCCCGACAGGCTGGAAGAAGGGTATGGGCCGAATATCAATGCCTTTAAACAATTAAAGGAACAGGGCGTTGAAATCTTATTTGTGGCCGACTGCGGTATCACAGCTTTTGATGTTATTGCCCAAGGGCGCGCGCTAGGGCTGGATATTATTGTGCTTGATCACCATGAGGCGGAGGAGAACTTGCCTGATGCCGCGCATGTTATTAACCCAAAACGTCGGGATGATGCGTCGGGCCTTACGATGCTTGCTGCGTGCGGTGTGTGCTTTTTATCTTGTGTGGCAATTAATAAAGTCCTTCGCGAAAAAGGGTTTTATGATGTTATAGCTCGCCCTGAGGCGCCGCTGAAAAGCTGGATGGATATTCTGGCGCTTGGCACAGTATGCGATATGGTGCCAATGACAGGGCCGAACCGCCTGTTCGTTCGGGCCGGTTTTCAGCAAATGGCCCAACGCAATAATCCTGGCATTAATGCAATTTTCGAGGTTGCCGGTATTACGGCGGCGCCAACTCCCGATCATGCAGGATTTACGCTGGGGCCGCGTATTAATGCGGGAAGCCGTGTACACAAATCCGATCTGGGGGCGAAATTATTATCGACCGATGATATGGACGAAGCCCGCGCAATTGCCTGGACGCTTGAAGATTGCAATGAACAGCGCAAAGAGATTCAATCGACGATGGTCAAAGAAGCAACCGCCATGGTTGATCGTGAAGGCTTGGAAAAACACCCTGTTATCTTCGTAGGCCATGAAAGTTGGCACCCGGGATTATCCGGTCTTGTTGCCGGAAAGCTTAAAGACAAATATGGTAAGCCCGCTGTCGTCGTGACATACGCGAAGAATGCCGATGGGACAATGGAAGGGCGTGGTTCGGGACGCTCGGTCCCGGGAATTAACATGGCGCAAATCTTCATTGATGCACGTAATGAAGGGCTTCTTGAAAAGGGCGGCGGACATGCCATGGCGGGGGGCTTTACCGTTCTGCCCGACAGGATCGATGCATTTCGCGCTTTCGTTATGGATCATGCAGCGAGCCAGCAATCCGGTGAAAGCGACCGTATCGAAGAAACCATTATCGATAGCATCGCTTCTGTACGTGGGGCGCGCGTTGATCAGATTCGCCTGCTAACCGATCATATGGGGCCGTTTGGAATCGGACATGCCGAGCCTGTCTTCGCTCTGACAAATGTGCGTATCCATCTGATTGATATATTAAAGGACAAGCATATACGCGTTCAGTTCTCTGACTGGGAGGGCGGTGTGCGAATGAAGGCCATGCTGTTTTACGGTGTTGGTACGGCGCTTGGCGATACGCTGGCCAAGCATGGCAAAGGGGGGGCCTGGCATTTGGCCGGGCAATTTAAAATCAATGAATGGCAGGGGCGTGAAACTGTCGAATTTTTTATCCTTGACGCTGCGCCGATTAACGGGGCCGAGCGCGCAGCGGCCTGAATGTTTTAGAAGGAGGCAGGCATGTCATTTGATACTGTTCGTAATTTTGCCGAAACGCATTTTAACTGGATATTGTTGAGTGCGTTTTTTATCGGCATGGTCATGCCGGGGCTCAACCATGTGCCGTCTGAATTTATTGTGTATGGCACGGGCACAATCATTTTTCTCGCCTGCGCCCGTATTTCACTTAGGGAGCTTGAAGCCGTTGATATTTTTACGATCGGCGGTTTCTCTCTGGTGCGGTTTATTGCCATCCCTTTTCTAATTTATTTTGCAGTTTTGTTTATTTTGCCGGATCTGGCGATCGGTAGTTTCCTGCTTGCTCTTATGCCGGCAGGCGTGGCTGTTGCAGTGTTAACGGCGATTACGGCGGGGAATGTTGCGCTAGGGTTGAGCCTGACGATTATATCGAGTTTGCTGGCACCTTTTGTGGTTCCGTCCGCATTCGCTATGTTGGGTCATATGATCCATATCGACCTGCTTGATATGTTTAAATCGCTGGTAGTTATGGTTTTTTTACCTGTCGGTTTGTATTTCGGAATGGCGCGGCCCGTTAAGCCCATCAAGCAAGCGATCCAGACGAATGGCAAGTTTATATCGATCATTATCATGGTAGCGCTCACCTCTGTGATCGTTGCGCAAAAACGCGAGGTTTTCTTTGAAGATCCGGTGTTCGTTTTCGAATCCCTCCTGTTGCTCGCCGTTTTGTTTTTTGTTTTTTACGTTGCGGCATGGGGGCTGGCGTTCAGGGTGGGTAAGGCCGAGCGCATCGCCTATACCTATGGCAGCGGGGCGATGAACAACAATCTGGGAATTGCGCTGGCATATCTATATTTTGATGCAAAGACCGCATTATTCCTTGTTTTGAGCGAAGTTATCTGGGTTCTGGCCATGT
>CAYSGL010000057.1:0-7918 GCA_964430725.1 uncultured Pseudobdellovibrionaceae bacterium | reverse complement strand
TATAAATTTTACAGGAATATCTTTAGCTGCCATCGGTTACACACTGCCGCTTCTTGATTTCGTCCTCGATATACCAACGTGCCTTTTGCAGATCCTCGATGGCGTTTCCTTTTTCATCGGCCCGCCAGATATATTTCATGGCGTTGCCGAGGTTAAAGCCCATATGCCGCGTCACTTCGATGCATTCAATGCCCGACGGGTGGCGGGTGTAATGGCGTGGATGGTTGACGTTGTCAATCGCTCTTGCCATTGCCTTTCGGACGGCCTTTTTTATTCTCTTCTCCGTTTTTTTGACCGCCTCTTCCACAAATTTAACTTGCGGCTTTTTCGAGGGGGTGCCCCTGCCCCGAAGCGTCATTTTTTCTTGCTTGTCAGGCGACATCATGCATCAACCTTTTCCTTGGGTTTTTTAAATTTGCGGATGCCGTTGATCTCGCCGATCATATAGGCGCATATTTGTTCTTTGCGGCCGCTGGCGCATCGCAGCAGCTGCCATTCACCCACGCCCACGCCGACATACCAATACAGCGCATAGGTTTTATACTGGCGCGGCTTGCGAAACAGGCGGCGAACCGTCACGGTTCTCTCCTCGGCCTCGTATGCCTTGCCGTCATACAGGGCATTGAGATCGTGGAGATACTCCCGTACATCCTTGTCCGTGACCGATTCTGAAGCACCTGTCATATCCGATAAAACGCAACAAATCATTTAGCTTTCCTCTCTCTTCGGGTTTTTAATTAATGTGGCTTTTTCTGTAAGTTTCTGGTACGCGCATCAAATAAAGCCTTTTGAAACTGATCTATAATTTCAGCATCCGTACTTTGTGAAAGAATAGCCAGATTTGCAGAAACACTTATCATCGCAGGAATAAAGGCTGCATCTTCATATTTTTTATCAACGCATATCTTTATTAGCGCTTCCCTGATGTCATTATAGGCAGCGATGAAAACCTTGTATGGTGCCTGATATTCTCTCATTACCCTTCCCTTTTGGATGTAGTTATAAATTTTTCCTCTATTTTGAATCGGGTGGTATCGACGATGATGTATCGGTCGTCGATCTGGGCGATGCCGCCGAGACGTGCGCAGGCCTGTATCGCCATTTGCTGTATGGCTGTCTGCGCCGGTCGCTTATCCGGCCCGTTCCTGAAATCAAGGCTTCCTTTGGTGAAAACCTGCTTGTTTTCCTGAGGGGCGGGGCCCGCCTGTCGTCTGGTCGATCGATAGCCCCTTGAGCGGGGATTCACCCCATGTTTTTCCAGCGCGTAACGAACACTGCCCACGGCGCATTTGAACCTTGCGGCGCATTGTTGCAACGTCAATCCTTCCGTTTGATAGGCGTGCGCTATGGATCTATGATCAGCTGTCATGGTTTTATTCGTTTGAAGTTGATGACCCATACCCATGGGTTTTCATCCCATGACGTGCCAGATTTTGTATTGATGCTCCGCCACAGTTTCTCGAATTCTGCCTTGCACCAATCGAGGTCTGCGCCATCTTCGGGCAAATGTGACGGATGAGAAATTCCCTCGTACTTAGCATCCATGCCGCTAATATCCTGCAGGCGTTCGACGCGCACGCCGGTGATCTCCAGTTGAATACGACTTAAAGGGCGGGGCATATGAATAGAGGGGCGCAGCCTTCCCCAATGAATTGGTGACTGTAAAGTCGCCTCATAGCCACAATTGTTTCCGCACGATCTTTCTGATGGTGGAAACCCATCATCTCTTACTTTTAAACGATAGGATTCTTTCACCCAAAGCTGGTCCCCTGGCAAACCATGGGGGCAGTCAACAGCAACACCGCCATTATTATGAAGTGGATTCCTGAAAATCGCGCGATGATGGCTTGATGGCATATATCGATCAATCTCGAAGTTATCCGGCAACCATTGCCCGAAAACTTTTATAGGACGCTTGATAACGCGCCGCGTCTGGATCTTGCGGCCCTCGAGAATGGCTCGTACCATCGGTGCACTGAAAGGGATCGGGCGCTCTTTCATTATGCCCCGTTTTCCGGCTGGACATGTACAAGTAATTTTTTCAGCCTAGAGAGTGTTTTAGCAACCTCAATGGCATGAGATAAATTTTTCTGACTGGTATTCATATCCTGAATACTCATGAAGTGTGGCAGGATCGCCGACATTGTGCCATCGGCAAAATGTCTGGCTTCATCGGGGAAGTTATCGAGATCCAGTTTCTCGAACACCATCAGCGTAGGAATCAACATCTCTGTTACTAGTTTTAGAGCGTCGTATTTTTTGTGTATCTCGGGCGTCATCGGATATCACCTTCGTCTTTCCCTTCGATAAAAATAGCACCCCGATCAGGCGCGCTTTCCTGACCGTCTTGTGATCTCAAGACTGCGTTCATACCGCTACCAATGGCGGCATCGGAGGTCGCGGGGGAATTCTTCCTTATATTCTTGATTGTTTCGATAGCTTCATCGGGTGTTTTGCAATGAAAAATATATTTTCCCTTTATTTTTGCCGATCGCGTCCAGACCCACATAATGGCCAAAATAAAAGCTATGAAATTCATCCAGCCGCTATTGCCCAACAAGTGAAAATTAATGGCGTATATAGATACGATGAACATCCATGTTTGAATATCGCTCCATATCGACATGTACCACCCAATGGAAATAATTTTAAATTCTGTCTTATCAGTCATTGTCAGATTCCTTTTCTTTGTTTTTATCTATGTAATAAAGTCGCGCAACTTTAAGAAAATCGCTTGCGAGCCCGAGACGATTTACGAGCTTATTTCCACAAAGCATCGCCAGCTCAATAACCCCGACAGCTAGCGCCACGGTTAAAACTGCATAGCCGATGCCAAGTGCCAATATATCCATCACGCTCCCTGCCCCTGTGCATGCGAATAAATGCGATCGAGATCGTCGCGGTCGATGATCAGTTTTCCCGAGAGCGGGTCTTTGAAGAACGGCAGCTTGCGTCTGCCCTTCGCGTCCGGCTCGGCGGCCGAACGCAACGAGGTGTTCTTGACAGGGATGCCTTTACTTTTCAGGTAGTCGGCGGCGGCATTCAGGGTCAGGAAAGTTTGGTGCTGTGCCTGATCCATGATTATGCCTCCAGCTCGTCGATATAGGCATAGGCGACGACATTCTGCGCATCGATTGCGCCGTTGCCGGTGAGCGTCGTAAAATCGCCGTCGTCGTCGAGAATGGCGATGTAATGCTCGATAAGGTTGCCGTTCGGGACGCGGATCAGCATTTCCCGTCCCTGCTCGGGCGGATTATCGATCGGCAAGTGCATTGTAATGGTCAGGCTGGCTTCAGCCTGCTCAATCGCCTGGACAAGCTGTGCCTTGCGCGCGGCCGGCCACATGGGATAGTCGCGCTGCAGCTCTTTCAGGAAATTCAGAATGTGGTTTTCGGTCGGCATGGTTTTCTCCTTTTCTTATGGCCGTTTTTATTGGTCGATATAGAGCCAGCCACGCATGGTGCTGATCTCTTCGGGCGTATCGCTGCCTTGCGGGTCGGTGCGGAAGCGCCCTCTCTCATCTGTCCATGCAGTGCGGATCGTGCCGTCGTGCAGATAGCACCAGACAACGCGGTTCGGTTGGGGCTGCCAGGCATGAGGGTTCATTTCGATCAGGATCGCCTCCTCGACAATGGTTTTTGCAAGGGCGGCACGGGCCTTTTCGATGTTGCTCAAAGCGGGGTGTGATGAAATCCTTGAGAGGATATCGACCACGTTCTGTTGCAGGCTTTCACGCATGGCTATTCCCTCATCCATATTTCAAGGCCGATCCATGCAAGCAAGGCGGTCAGGCCCGCAAAAAAGTTGCATGCGGTGATAGCGAGTAATTGATCAACCTGCGGAAACAGGGCAACGAGCAATAAAGTGCTGGTGATGCTGAGAGCTGCGCTGATTGCCGCCATCGATATGATGATCTCCAGCAATGCCGTCAGCTTGTCGGGCAAGCGGCGCCACCAACTGCGCGTTTTGTTTTTCAGGGCGCGGATCATGGTCAACCCCTAACCGCGCGTCACAGTGCGATGCGTAACGAAGGACAGCGGGTACCAGCCGGAATAGCTGGCGCATTGCACCCGCACCTTGGTCAGGGTTCCATCGTGATCGCGCAGCAAGCCTGTGACGGTTCCTTTGTCGTGGCTTTGCCGCGTGCCGTTGTAGGCGGTGACGGCATCGCCGATGCTGAAAGGGATATCCTTGCGGTTCTGGTTGGCTTTCAGCTGCAGGGATTGCGGGTTGCCTTGCGGGAAAAGCGGGATAACGATTCCCATCGGTTGGGTGGTTGACATTGGATTTCTCCTTACGGTTTCCGTTAAAGTCGGTTATTGTCGTAAGGGGATGTTTTCAAATTGAAAACATTTCGTCAAGAGAAAAGTTTTCGTTCTGTCAACTTTCACGTGAAACGGCCTTTTCCTGCCGTTTTGAAGGGGGCTGTATTCGCCTTTAGGCGGCCTGGAGGGTTTTCAGGCGGGTAAAGGACAGGCGGGCACAGTGAGCGTTTTTAAGGCCGTCCGGTACGTTCGGGTCATTCGAGCCGATAAACATATCCCACAGTTTGAGAAAATCACCCGGATAGGCGCTGATGCCGCCCAATTCGTTATAGGCTGTGGCAAAAACAGCCGTTTCCTCGAGCAAATATTGTTCCGCGTTCCTGTAAAAGCGATCGGCCATCGCCGCGTCTACCATGCGACGGCTGGCATAGCCCTCCATTGCCTCGCGGATTGCCGTACGGAAATTTGCGTTTTCAGTATAGAGGCGGGAAACGGCGGCGCGATTGGGCAGATAGGCGGATCGCGCTTTCCAGTCGTTCCACCGCGTCACCTCCATGCCTTGGAGCCTATTAGCGTTCCGGTCCAGCCATTCATCGCCGGCCGCGCGCGCCTGGGCCTCTGCCCGAGCTTCGGTCAGGCCCTGTTCAAGCATCATGTTATAACGCTGAGGGGAGTCGCCAAGGATAATCACGCTGCGATCGAAATTGCCCCGTGCCCAGTCGAGTGCCAGTTCCAGCTTGCGGCCTTCGTGGTAGGGCTGGCCGACGGATATTTCCATGCGGACAGTCGCGTAGTCGCGCCAATTCCAAGGGCTGCGCGCACGTAATTTATAATCAATAGCGGACATTGGCGGTGCTCCTGACAGTCAATTCGGGGGCGTGGTCCCAATGCAGGTTGAATTTCTTGCGCTCGGCATTGGCCCAGTCTTTGTTGGTCAGCAAGACGCCGTGGGTGCCAAAGTCATTTACAACTTTGTTCGCATAGACGACGGTGATGAAGTTTTCAAAATAGGCGGTGGGAATCCAGCGATAATCCGTTTCAGGTCCCATGAGATAATCGTCACCCTCCTTTACCATTTCGCGGATGCGCACGCCGCTTTGACGCAGCCGGCGGAAACCGGCAATCACATCAGGTGGCGACAAGCGGTTGTTGCCGCCGAAGATCAAAATTTCCTTGTCCTTGGCGTCCAGCAAGGTGAGGTAGGCATCTTCGAGCAACTCGACGAACCAGCGATCGCCGGTCAGATGGGTGACCGTCGCATCGGGTTTCGAAATGCCCTCATCGGTGATAACGATGCCTTCACGGTTAAAGGCACGGATCAGTTTTTCCTCGCTGCGGTTGTTGCAGCCCTTTCCGGCCTCTACACCCTGCACGGTGGCCACGCCGAGGCCAGCGGCTTCGGCCAGCTGGCTTTGGCTCCAGCCTTGCAACGCCCGTGCCGCGACGATTTTTTCACGAAGAGAAAGCATAAAAATCCATGTGTTTTCAAGGTTGTGTCTATTTTATATCCACTATTTAACATGCTTTTTTATGTTTTTCACCTGTTTTTAACAACCCGTTAACTTTTTAGGTTGTATGGTGCGTTCACCGTAACGACTGTGTGTGGAGGGTATTTTGAGTAAAGTGACCGACTATCTGCGTTTCCTGATGCGCCGCATCGGGCAGGAACGCCAAAACGAGCAAAAACGGCTGCTGGCCCTGATGGACAGCCAATCCCTTGAATTTTTCGATGTCAAGCAAGCCATCGATACGGCCTACGCGCTGCGGGAGAACGCCTTAACCAAGCTTGAGGAGTGCCGGGCATGGAAAGCCAGGCATCGCCGCCTGCGCGACCCCATGGACCGGTATTGGTCGATGCAAGCCGGCGTGATGCTGTTCATCCATCTTGGCGATTTGCACCGCCTCTACAGGCTGGCGTGGCGTGATTACCTGAAAAAACAGCGGGCCTATAAAGAAAAAATCCTGCGTGAACATCCCCCATACGTTCCGCAAAACCACGCGGCCTAGAAACAGGTTTCGCCGGCAACGCGGCTTTGCCGGTGAGAGGGTGGCCCCTGCCTTTGTCCCCACCAAAGGCAGGGGTTATTACACAGACTTCGGCGGCGGGCTGGTGAGCGACCAGATCAGCGCAGCAATCCAACCAAGTACTGTCCAGCCAAGCAGCAGGTTCAGCACTAATATGGCTGTGTCATTGTGATGTTTCCGGCGAATGGCGATGATGCCAGGCAGGAAATACAGCACAATCATGGCAACCATGCTTACGAGGGCCAAAATCATGTCGCCCTGTTCTCCGATGGCAGCGGTCTGCTCTGTTATCGTTTGATCCATTATTTTCGTCCCTTCACGAACGTTTCTGCCATGGCCAGCAACGTCTTGCGATCTTTGGTATCAAGTTGCTCAAACAGTGCAAGTAATTTTGCGGCATCGCTTGTTGGCTTTCCGCCACCTTTGAGAATTTCTTGCGGCGCGACTTTAAGGGCGGCGGCATATTTTTGAAGTTGGCGAGTCGATATACCACGGCGACCTGATTCGTGGTTTGCTACCGCTTCTTTTGATAAACCAACCAGATCCCCCAGCTCCGTTTGCGTCAAGCCGACCGTGTCGCGGATCTCGCGCAAACGGGTCGGGTCAGTGGCGTATTTCTGCGACTTTGTAGCCATTTTGAAAACTTTACAGAAACAGTCCTAAAACGCCTATTTTCGTTTTGAAAACTTTTTGCTTGACTAAAAAGTATTCGTAACGAAAACTTTTGATCGTCGGGGGACGCCATTTCCTTTCAATAATCAGCAAGCTATCCCGACCTGCCTGGCTTTGTCAGGCGGAACATCTCCCGTCTTTTCCGCATCCGCCATCCAGCGGGTGCGGATCTGGCGGACAACAAATCGGGGTTACTATGACAGAGATACACAAACCAGCCGCCCGCACCCATCCGGTGCAAAATTATAACCTTCTCAAAAACGCCACGCGCCGGTTGATCAAAACGGCGGGCGGTGTCGAGGGCGCAGCGTATGTGACGCGCGTCGGCAAAACAGTCCTTTCGGATTACCAGAGCCTTGACCGGCCAAGCCATTTCATGCCGATCGATGTCGCCGCCGACCTCGAAGCGGACACCGGCAAGCCGATCGTGACGCAGGCGCTCGCACAGATCGCGGGCGGGGTATTTATCGCACTGCCGCGCACTGTGAACAATCAGCCGATGCTGGCGGCGCATCTTGCCAAGATCATGCGCAAGACCGGCAAAATCATCGAAATCAGCGGCGACGCCCTTGCCGACGGCAAATTGTGCGGAAAAGAGCGTGATGACATTCGCGCACAGATCATTGAAGCCATGGCTGCCCTTTCCTCGACCTACAGCTTTCTTGAATCCGGCGAGGGGGGCGGTCATGGACAATAAGATATCCCGTCCGTTTACCCATGCCGATATCGACCAACTGCGGCAGTTGGCCGATGACGGGCATCACATTGCAGAGATCGCGCGGCGCATGAAACGACCGTACACATCGGTCGAGTACCAAATGCGCAAGCATAAAATTCAGATCAGGCTGGAACGATCATTTGACCGACATGCGGATTATATACCGATGCAGCTTCTCTCCGACTCTGCCATCAAAAAATTATATCGCGGACAACGCTATGACGACCATAAAGGTCGT
>CAYSGL010000056.1:0-7950 GCA_964430725.1 uncultured Pseudobdellovibrionaceae bacterium | reverse complement strand
CAAAAAACAAACTCAATCTCGACAAGCTTGAGGATGCCATTCTACTTCAGGCCGAGATGCTTGAGTTGAAAGCCGATCCGACCCGTTCCGCTGAAGGGGCTGTGGTTGAATCGAAGATGGAAACGGGCCGTGGATCGGTGGCGACCGTTCTGGTACAAAAAGGAACGCTCCGCCAAGGCGATATCTTTGTCGTCGGTGCGGAATGGGGACGCGTCCGCGTTCTGATTGATGATAAAGGCCAGCAGGTCCCCGAAGCGGAACCCGGTAAACCGGTCGAGGTATTGGGTCTACAAGGCACGCCCGATGCCGGCGATGTGCTGAACGTCGTCGAAAACGAAGCGCGTGCGCGTGAAATTGCCGATTACCGCGCCCGTAAAAAGCGCGAAGTCACCTCTGCAGGTGCTGGTGCCGGCATGTCCTTTGAAGATATGCTTGCCGCGTCGAAAGCGCAGGGTAAAAAATCCATCCTGCCGATCGTTATCAAAGGCGATGTGCATGGTTCGGTCGAAGCGATTATCGGATCATTGGAAAAAATGGCCGAAGACAATGACGAAATCGGCGTGCAGATCCTCCATAGCGGCGTTGGCGCCATTACGGAATCGGACATCACCCTTGCCCGTGCATCAAACGCGATGGTTATCGGCTTCAACGTCCGCGCCAATGCGCAAGCCCGTCAACAGGCTGAACGCGATAAGGTCAATATCAGTTATTACAACATCATCTACAACGTCATTGATGATGCAAAAGCGATCCTTTCGGGTATGCTCTCTCCGTCCAAGCGCGAGGAATATCTGGGTCAGGCCGAAATCCGTCAGGTGTTCAATATCACCAAGGTCGGCAAAATCGCGGGTTGTATGGTCACCACGGGTATGGTCAAACGCGGTGCCGGTGTACGCCTGCTGCGCGATAACGTCGTCATTCACGATAACGGCGTGCTGAAAACGCTCAAGCGCTTCAAGGACGAAGTCAAAGAAGTCAAAGAAGGCATGGAATGCGGTATGGCCTTTGAAAACTATGACGACATCAAGGAAGGCGACATCATCGAATGCTTTGAGGTCGTCGAGGAAGCAAGAACGCTGGCTTAAAGAACAATGCGCCACTCTACCAACCATCCATCGCAACGCCAGTTGCGCGTCGCGGAGCAAATTCGTCACATTATCGGCGAAACGCTGGTGCGTGGTCATTTTCACAATCCAGTGCTGATGGATGCCGGTAAAGTCACGGTGACGGAAGTGCGCATCTCGCCCGATCTCAAACACGCAACAGCCTATGTCGTTGCCCTTGGCGGTGAAGATATGAAAGACCTGCTCCCTGCGCTAAACGAAGCCGCGCCGGTTTTTCAAAAAGATATCGGTCGTCAGGCGGGATTGAAATTCACCCCGAAGGTACAATTCCGCATGGATGATTCTTTTGACAACGCCCAGCGTCTCGAAGGCATCCTCAGCACTTTAAAATATTCGGAACAGGAATAACCCCTCATGGCCCGCCGTAAAAAAGGCAATCCCATCAACGGGTGGATCAATCTGCACAAGCCCGTCGGCATGACGTCCAATCAGGCGCTCGGCAAAGTGAAATGGCTGCTCAAGCCGCAAAAGGCCGGCCACGCCGGAACGCTCGACCCGTTGGCCAGCGGCGTGTTGCCCATCGCGCTCGGCGAAGCGACCAAGACCGTTCCCTATATTCAAGATGCCATGAAGACATACCGTTTCACCGTGACGTGGGGCGAGCAGCGCGCCACAGACGACGCCGAAGGCGAAATCATCGCACAATCGGATGCACGCCCCACGCGCGAAGCCATCGACGCCCTGCTCCCGCAATTTATCGGCGATATCGAGCAAACCCCTCCGCAATTTTCGGCCATCAAGATCAGTGGGATGCGCGCCTACGACCTTGCCCGCGACGGCGAGACCGTCGAAATCGCCGCCCGTCCTGTCTATATCGAAGCCCTTGAAATCATTAACCATTCCCCCGATGCGACCGCCTTTGAATGCTTTTGCGGCAAAGGCACCTATGTGCGCTCTATCGCTCGCGATCTGGGTCAGAAACTGGGGTGTTTCGGGTATATCAGCGCACTGGAACGCACCTCTGTCGGCGGTATGACGCTGGACAACGCTATTTCTCTGGACTTTTTGGAGAATTTGGGCGATAACCCGCCCAACGAGTGCGACTATCTGATGCCCTTGACGACCGCCCTGGACGACATCCCGGTGCTGGCCTTAAAGGACGAGGAGGCCGCCCGGCTTAAAAACGGGAACGCCTTGCTGTTTGTCTCCCGCCCCGATCAGGACCGCCTTGCGCGGATCGGTCTCGACGGCAACAATCAAGGCGAGATCGCCCTGGCCACCTGTGACGGCAAAGCCTTGGCCATGCTGTCACTGGACGGACCAGAAGTTAAACCGGTTCGTATTTTTAACTTTTAACTAAGGAGAAGACGATGTCGATTACTGCCGAGCGCAAAGCCGCTTTGATTAAAGAAAATGCCACAGCCGCGAATGATACGGGCTCGCCCGAAGTTCAAATCGCGATCCTGACAGAGCGCATCAACAACCTGTCGAACCACATGCAGATTAACAAAAAAGATTTCGGTTCACGCCGTGGCCTTTTGAAAATGGTCGCCTTGCGCCGTAAGCTGCTGGACTATGTGAAAGCCAGAAGCGAAGAGCGTTACAACGCCATTCTTGAGAAAAACGGCATCCGCCGCTAGTATCTCTACGGTGTCATCCTCCGGCTTGATCGGAGGATCCAGAGTTGCTTGCATGAGATGCTCCGATCAAGTCGGAGAATGACAAAATAAGTAATATCCAAAAATCCCCGCCCAACGTGGGGATTTTTTATTGACAGATTTACCCCGCCCCGTTACAAGTTATGAAAATTTGGAGGGTAGCATGAAGAAAGCCGGATATTTAGTACAAACAGTTGCCGCAATTGGTTTCGCTTTTCAAGCACACGCATCGGACATTACAATTGACAGCATTCCCTATGCGGAAGCAATAGCGAATTCATTAGTAAATGATTGCCCAAAGACCGCAGAAGAAGCGAAAGATACAAATAAAATACGGGCATGCTTGAAAACGACAGTATCTGCTGCCTATGACAATGCAGCCAGACTGAGCACCTACATAAAAGATAACGTGACAACTGAAAAACCGTTTGCTTCCGGTATGGCGCAAGGCGATTTGCTGGCATATTGCGAACTGCCTGTAAAAAAACTCATCAAAAAAGACTTCCCGTCACTGCAGGCTTACTCCGAACAAATATTAGGCGCGGCAAAAGAGTGTATCCTGTCAAAACGTCGCGCTCAAGAAGCGGTTGGCATCATCTTCAACCCTACAGCGGATAATACCGTTGCCAATCATATTAACTGTATGAGAGGCCGTGAATGTGTCAGCGCAGTTAATTCGAATAACCCCATCTTTATTCCTTAATTTAAAAACCGCCTTCGGGCGGTTTTTTTATGTGCGTTACAGTCCCGATACAGTTTTCCCCTGAAATGCCTTGTTTCTCTCCTGTTCTGGAACGGGTTGGGTCCCATATCGTTAGCATGCTCAACAACGCTAAAGAGGAGAACGATAATGACACTTAATCTTTTGAAAAACACCGCTTTCGGTCTGGTTATGGCTGGCGCGCTTGTCGCGCCGGCGATCGCCCATGCGGACGGAAAAGTATCGTCCGGTGTAACGCAAACGCATTTCAGCCAGGCGGACATGGATCGTTCGGGCACGCTGAGTGAAGCGGAGTACGATGCGTTCGTTGACGCTCAGGAAGATGCCGGTCTTGACATCGCAAGCGACTTTGACGATCTGGACGCGAATGATGACGATCAACTGACCCTGGCGGAATTTACCGTTCAGCAAAAAGAAGTCGATAAAAACTAATATTCTATAACAAAGCCCCTTGAGAACAGGGGCTTTGTTACATTGTTCTTACAATTTTTCTTGCAACCCCAAGCATCCATAGAACGTATGTCTTATGACACTCAATAAATAAAGGAGGTTGTCATGGAACGTACAATTGCTTTGTTTGCCTTATGCTTGCTGACGGCTCTACCCGTTCACGGCGCGTTGCACAAACATCCGCCTGCTTACGGCCATATCGTGATGACAGTTGAAAAACATTTCGCCAAGGCCGATCGGGATAAGTCGGGCACTATCAGCGAAGCTGAATATATCGCTATTAGCCATACGCTAAAAGGACAGGCAGAAAAGGACGCCCGCCTCGATTTTTATGCGATGGACATCAACAATGACAGCCTTGTGACTTTTGATGAATTTTACGGTGAATTGCCGTCCGCGCTAACTGTTTAACGCATAGCGTTTGAGAATTTTGCCATCTTCCATCTCGAACACCACTGGAACGCCCGTTTCCATTTCGGCGGCATTAATGGTTTCCGGGGTTTCTACGCCCAGAATGATAAGAAGAGCGCGCAGGCTGTTGCCATGCGCCGCGACAAGGATATTTTTCCCCTCATCGAGCAACGGTTTAATATGGGCTTCAAAATAAGGGCGAACGCGATTCTCGACAACATCCTGCAGGCACTCCCCGCCCGGCGGACGGACATCATAGGATCGCCGCCAGATATGCACTTGTTCATCGCCGTATTTTTCGCGCGTTTCGTCTTTGTTCAAACCTGTCAGATCACCGTAATCCCGTTCGCGTAAATCATCGTGCCGCACCATCGTTTCAATCAATGCGCCCTGCCCCGCCTCTGCCAAGGCGAGTTCAGCTGTATGGATCGCGCGCTTTAATGTGCTGGTAAAGACCTGATCGAACTGGATGCCGGCATTCTTCAGACGCCTGCCGGCAGCCCGCGCCTCTTCGCGGCCAAGATCGGATAGCTCGACATCATGGAAACCGGTAAAGCGGTTCTCCAGATTCCATTGGGATTGTCCGTGACGAAGAAGAACGAGGGTATGTTTGGTCATACCCGCAAAATATCAAAAAACGAACAGGTACAAAAGAATAATAATCGGGATCGGAACACCGACAAGCCACAATAAAATACCCTTCATGGAAAAAGCCTCCTGTAAGAATGTTACAGGAGGCTAATGGTCTTTTCGAAGAGATGGTTCCCGATCAGGCGCGCTTCAGAGCTGCCTTCACCTCATTTTGGACATTTGCTTTGGTCACGGTGCGGCCATGGCTCCAGCTGTTAAACCCGGTAAAGATCAAGGCGAATTGGACAATCCCCAACAGCAGGCTCATCAGATACAGCATGGTCGGCACAGCCAGCAGCAACGCCCCGACAAGTAGCCCGATCAGCAAAAACAGAACAAACAACAGCACGATATACTGAAGATGACTGATCTCAAGCGCGGCGAATTTTTCCTTAAACGCCGCCCAACCGATAACGGCCATGAGCAGGCCGATAAATCCCAATAGGTTGGTCAGCGCGCCAATGGGCAGAAAAATATTGGCCATCGCCAGCAAGGAGAGCAACACCCCGACCCCTGACGAAATGACAACCAATATATAGGCAATTTTTACGTATTGTGCGGGGACCAACCCCAAAACCTTATTTCCATCATTCAGATCAGACATGTTATCTCCTTTGTTTCAAATATTCTTCCGGCTTTAAGAAGCCGCGCCACCTGCAAAATAGGCCAGTCCGCCATACACCACGAAAACCGCCAGAAAGCTGACCAATATATACTTCAAACGGCGGATATGCTTTTCATCCATACATGTTCTAAAGACCGAATAGCCCAAAAGTGCCATAAGAAGTCCCAGAAAAACGAATAAATTGGCATAGAGAGCCGCCGACATGGTGGCAAAGCCGGCCTGTGCGAACACCCCTTCAAAAACATGGATCGCTGCGCCGATCAGAATGAGCAAATAAGACACTTTCACATAGCGCGACTGGCATTTCGGGGTGGGGCATGACTCGGGCATGTTTGGGCTCCATATATAGGTTTTGACTTGCTGGGCCGAGTATGGCATGAAAGGCACCAAGTGAAAAGGGCGTGAACGTCCGGGTCGCCTGAAAACGGTTGACTGTTGAGTGCAGATAGCAAGGGATATAAGCGTCTGTCTGTATTCTACTGTCCACCGCCATACGGCCCCACCCCTTAAAATACGACTGTCACGCCCTTTCTTGTAACAAAAGAAAGGAACTATTATGTTTAACGTATTCCGCAAAGAAATCGACTTTGCCGGCAAATCCCTGACACTCGAAACGGGTAAAATTGCACGTCAGGCCGACGGCGCTGTGATCGCGACGCTGGGCGGCACCTCCGTCCTGTGTACCGTGGTTGGTGCCAAATCCGTCAAAGACGGGCAGGATTTCTTCCCGCTGACGGTCAACTACCAGGAAAAAACCTACGCTGCCGGTAAAATTCCGGGAGGCTTCTTTAAGCGTGAAGGACGCCCCAGCGAGAAAGAAACGCTGGTTTCGCGCCTGATCGATCGTCCGATCCGCCCGCTATTCCCTGAAGGCTTTTATAACGAAGTACAGGTTGTTGCGACGGTTCTGGCGCATGACATGGAAAATGATCCTGATATGGTTGCGATGATCGGCTGCTCGGCGGCCCTGACGATCTCAGGCATTCCCTTTATGGGACCGATCGGTGCCGCGCGCATCGGCTACAAGGATGGCAAATTCCTGATCAACCCGACATTGGAAGAGCAAAAAACATCCGATCTGGACCTTGTCGTCGCCGGAACGGTTGAAGGTGTCCTGATGGTTGAATCCGAAGCGCAGGAGCTGACCGAAGATGTCATGCTGAACGCCGTTGTTGAAGGTCAAAAAGCCTACGCGTCGGTTATTCAGGGAATCATCGAGCTTGCTGAAATGTGCGCGAAGGACCCTTGGGATCTGCCGGAAAAAGACCCCAGACTGGTCAAACTGGCCGCAGATCTGAAGGCAAAATACGAAGCCGATGTCCGCAAGGCCTATGCTATCACGGAAAAGGCGGCCCGCTATGCCGCCAAAGATGCCGTAAAAGAAGCGGCCAAAGCCGAATTCGTCACGGAAGATAGCGGCATCACCAAAGAAGAGCTGGCTGCCGCATTTAAAAATCTCGAAGCGGAAGTCGTTCGCTGGGATATTCTGAAAACAGGCAACCGTATTGACGGGCGCGATACAAAGACCATCCGCCCCATTATTGCGGAAGTCGGCATCCTGCCACGCGCGCATGGTTCGGCCCTGTTCACACGCGGCGAAACTCAGGCCCTCGTTGTCACAACGCTGGGAACAGGTTCTGACGAACAAATTATCGACGCACTTGAAGGCGAATACCGCGAACGTTTCATGCTTCACTACAACTTCCCGCCCTATTCGGTCGGCGAGTGTGGACGTATGGGTTCGCCCGGCCGCCGCGAAATCGGTCACGGTAAGCTTGCATGGCGCGCTATCCGCCCGATGTTGCCAAGCGCAGAGAAATTCCCCTACACGATGCGTACGGTATCCGAGATCACCGAATCCAACGGCTCTTCCTCAATGGCAACCGTCTGCGGCACATCGCTCGCAATGATGGATGCCGGGGTTCCGCTGGAACGTCCGATTGCCGGCATTGCCATGGGTCTGATCAAGGAAGATGCCCAATTCGCCGTCCTGTCGGATATTCTGGGCGATGAAGACCATCTTGGCGACATGGACTTTAAAGTTGCCGGAACCGAGCGTGGTGTCACCTCCTTGCAGATGGACATCAAGATCACCTCGATCACCAAGGAGATCATGGAAATAGCCCTGAAACAGGCACAGGAAGGTCGTTTGCACATTCTGGGCGAAATGGCGAAAGCGATCGACACATCCCGCCAGGGCGTGTCGCAATTCGCACCGCAGATGACAACCATTAAAATTCCTGTCGACAAAATCCGTGACGTTATTGGTACCGGCGGAAAGGTCATCCGGGAAATCACCGAAACCACCGGCGCGAAAATCGATATTGATGATGACGGCACGATTAAAGTTTCCGCTGTTAATCAGGATGCGATTGATGCAGCCGTTAAATG
>CAYSGL010000055.1:0-8039 GCA_964430725.1 uncultured Pseudobdellovibrionaceae bacterium | reverse complement strand
GGCCTGCATAACGCCGGGTATGATTTCAACGACGATGTGATTGCGCTGGGCATTGAATATTGGGCGCGCTTAAGCGAAAAATATCTGCCTCTTTCCTAACCTTTGACGTCACCCCCGCGAAGGCGGGGGTCTGGACAAGTATAGGCCGGATGCCCGCCTAAAGCGGGCATGACAACATTTTTGAAAATTTATATTGCAATTTTTTTGCAAAGTATGGTTTCATAATCCCATGCTTACCGTTTCAATACGCGCCCGCCGACCATCACGACGTACCAGCTGATTGCTGTATGTCCGTGAACGCGCGTTGTTGACCAAAAATCTCAATTCTCTTTTTAGACATCGGTGATCGCCCAAAGCCCTTCGCATCCGAAGGCATGCTTCGTATCAACCCTTATTGTCAAAAAGAGATAACAATGAACACCGCATTATCTGATCAGGTCGATATGGCCGCCTTTGAAAGTTATCAGGGGAAAACAATTGTCGTGAAAGCAGGCGGCGAGTTGTTTACAGGCTCCAACTCCGCCCTCATTAACAATCTTTTTCACCAATTGGCCCTCTTTAAAACAAACAATATCCACCCCATCCTTGTTCATGGATGCGGTAACTATCTGAATGGCGAATTCAAAAAGGCCGGTATCGATAGAATAACAGACATAGATGGTAATTTTGAAACAACCGATCAAACGATCGACCTCGTTTCGCGGATCACCCAAACCGTTAACAAAAATATTTGCGAACATTTCAATAAAGTTAGCCAGAAGTCAGATTGGCCGTTCATCGCGTACGGTCTGGATTCCTTTTCTTCTTGTTCGTCAATTTTGGCCGAACCATTGACGGGAAGAACAGGAAAAACCACCGGCATTAAAAATCAGGAAATAGCGCAAAAAATCGCCGCATCCCGCATCCCGATCATCGGCTCCCTCGGCGCTGATAAGGAGGGAAATTTCTACAACATAAATGCCGATGACGTTGCCTGCGCGCTTGCCATCGACGTTAACGCACCCGGCCTGATGCTCTTATCTTCCACACCGGGGGTTCTTGATGCCCAAGGGCATACGATCAAAAAACTGGATCAGGACACCGCTTTCGACCTGATGGCAAAGGGAGTCATTTCCGGCGGCATGAAAAAGAAAGTCATGCAGATGCTCAATGCTGCTGCGCAAGGTATCGGTGACGTTGCAACCATGCATTTCGCAGAACCATACAGCTTGATCAAGCAGCTTGTCTATAAAAGTGGCGCAGATACGGCCACTCTTGTTACAATTAAACCTGCTTATGGATTGAGAGTATAATGATGTACGATACGTTTACTATTCACAGCGCCCCCTATAAGGAATCGTGCCTGTTGCCAAGTGATGCGGGTTACATGAAATTTATGGGGTTGCAGGCGATTGCGCAAATGACCTTGCCGCCAGGTATGGCGTATTATCTCAAGGAACGCAGCGTTGCCGATTTAAAAGCGCATATTGATGCGCGCATGCCGATCATCACCGTTCATTCTGCGGCGGGCGAGTATGTGGCCCACGCGCTGCTTGCCTATCCGGTCCATGACGATGTCGTGCAAAATCTTCAACATTATCCGTTTAACGGGATGGAAGCGACAACGGCGGTTATTCAATCGCTCTATGTTTTGCCGCAACACCGCGCCTCTAAATTACCGCCAGTTCTGTGTGAAAAAGGCGCTGATCCGACCAGTTTGATATTTAATACAGCCAGACAGCTGGCGGTGATGAGCGGCCATACGCGGCTGATGGCGAAAGTGGCAGAAGATAATATCGGCAGCCGCAAGACATTCGAGAAGAACGGATTTTCCATTCAGGAAACCGCATGGGACGAAAAAGGCGGCTATACGGCGCATTTCCTGACATGTCCGCTTTATCCTGCGGCAAGCCTTGCCGCTACCCCGCAAAGCGCGGTATCATTAGAGAAAGGACCCCAAGCCGCCTGATACCCAAGGAGATCTTATGACCACGCCCTCTTTTCTCGACCACGCCAACGACATTCTGATCAACGTCTATCAATACTGGCCGGTACAATTCGCCAAGGGCAAAGGCGTTTACCTGGTTGATACGAATGGGAAAAAATATCTCGATTTCGGCGCGGGCATCGCCGTGTCATCGCTCGGCCATGGTCACCCGAAACTCACCAAGGCCATCAAAGATCAATCGAAAGAATTGCTGCTCGACTTATGCTACGTCGCCAATCCCGCGCGCATCAAGGCCGCCGAGGATATGCTCTCGCGCTCCGACTTCGACCAGATTTATTTCTGCAATTCCGGCGCCGAGGCGGTCGAAGGGGCACTGAAAACCGCACGCAAATGGGCCAAGGAGACCAAAGGGCCCGATTGTACGGAAGTCATCTACGTCAAGGGATCGTTCCATGGCCGCACCATGTTTGCGCTGTCCGTTAACGGGCAAGAAGATTACCGCAAGGGCTTTGATCCCTTTATCCCCGGCACACATGAAGCCGAATTCAACAACATCACCAGCTTTCAAGAAATCATCGATGCGCGTGGCGGCGATAAAATCGCCGCGATCATCCTTGAACCGGTACTCGGTGAAGGCGGAATCCTGCCCGCCACGCTTGATTTTCTGGAGGGCTTGCGCGCCCTGTGCGACACACACGATATCGCGCTGATTTTTGATGAAGTGCAATGCGGCATCGGGCGAACAGGCAAACTCCACGCCTATCAGCATTACGGCGTTGTCCCCGATCTGATCACTTGGGCGAAAGGCATGGGCGGCGGCTTTCCCGTCGGGGCATATGCCGGCAAGCGTCGGTTTACCACCCATATTACCCACGGCAATCACGGCGGCACCTATGGCGGCAATCCACTCGCCAGCCGCGTTGTGTCGACCGTTGTGACCGAAGTGGCCAATCCGAAATTCCTCAAGAATGTCGAGCAAACCGGCAAAATCCTGCGTGATGGTCTGAGCGATATCGCCCGCAAGACCAACCGCATTTCAAACGTGCGCGGGATGGGCATGATGCTTGCCGCCGATTATGACGGCGGCAACGTCAAGGACATCGTCAAGGCTTGCCTCAAGGAAGGATTAATCGTCCTTTCATGCGGTAAAAACGCGCTGCGTATTGTTCCGCCGCTGATCCTCACACCGAAAGAGGCGCGAAAAGGTCTCGCCATTCTGGAGAAAGTACTTGAGGCGCAAAAAATCTAACGTCGCCAGAAAGACGGCGTTAAAATCGCAATAAAAGTCAGAATTTCCAGACGGCCAACCAGCATCCCGACAATCAACAGCCATTTGGCCATATCAGGCAACGGCGCGTAATTTCCGGCGGGGCCGATCACAGCACCGATCCCCGGACCGACATTGGCAATCGCACTGGCCGCGCCGGATAAGGCTGTTTCAAAATCCAGCCCGCATAAGTTAAGCGCGAGCGTCAACATGACATTGAACGTCACATAAAAACA
Source organism: uncultured Pseudobdellovibrionaceae bacterium (assembly GCA_964430725.1). GTDB lineage: Bacteria > Pseudomonadota > Alphaproteobacteria > Micavibrionales > Micavibrionaceae > CAYSGL01. The sequence goes on along the minus strand of CAYSGL010000055.1, from coordinate 4,609 downwards.
CAAAAACGCCATCACATCGATCAGCAGTTTTTCTTCGACCGGATGGCCGTTATAGGTAACCACATGGACGCGGCGCGGAGACATCATGCGGATCAATTCCCGATTTAAAATCCGCATTAACACAACAATACGCATGGTTTTCAAACCGCCGGCGGTCGACCCCGAACACCCGCCAAGATAAGTAGCAAAGAAAATCAGTGTGACCGAAAACAACCCCCATTGCGTATAGTCCGCGCTGGCATAGCCGGTCGTCGTGATGATCGATATCAGATTAAACGATGCATAGCGCAATGCCGCCATCACATCCATTCCCTCGTATTCGCTCAGATAAAATACCCATGCCGTAATCATCAAGCCGACAAGTCCGATAAAATGGCGGACCTGATCGTCGCGCCAGAAATCTGCTTCGCGTTTCACGGCAAAGCGGACATATAAAATAAACGGCAAGGCGCCCGCGATCATAAAGACACACGCGACAAAATCCAGCCATGCGCTTTGGAAATGACTGAACGAGGCATCATACGTTGAAAATCCACCCGTCGATACGGTTGTCAGGGCATGATTGATAGCATCAAACGGCCCCATGCCGCCCGTCATATATCCCATAAAGCAAAACGCGACGAGGAAGACAAAAACCGAAATCAGCGCTTTCATCAAATCCGCCATGCGGGGCAGAGGTTTATCGGACCGATCGGACGATTCCGAATGAAACAGCTGCATGCCGCCAATACGCAAAAACGGCAAGATCGTCATGGCCAGAATGATAATACCCACCCCGCCGATGGTCTGCGTCATGGACCGCCAGATCAACAGGTCACGCGGCGCATGATCCAGCCCGATCACAACCGTTGCTCCCGTGGTGGTCAAGCCCGAAAAACTCTCAAACAAGGCATCGGTAAAAGACAGGTTCCATCCACCAAACATATAAGGCAGCGCGGAAAACACGCCCACGGCGCTCCAGCTCAAAATCGTCAGCACAAACCCGCTGCGCACTGTCAAGGCGCCGGCCTCCTGTCTGTTGCTGACATACAGCAAGCCGCCGGAAAACAGTGAAAAAATCGATGCCATCAGGAAGGCTTCCGTACTGCTCGGATTGCCGGGCGTATTAAACACCAGAGGAACCAGCATAAGCCCGCCCAGCGCAATCAATATAACGCCGAGGGCATAGGCAACCGTCGAGACAGAAGAGGTGGAAACAGACATGACACAGGGATTATACCCAAACTGCGGTGTAAAAAACATAGTCAAAAACAACTGTCTCTGCTACGAATCCTGTATGGATCATCCTCTTCTTCGTGTATCGGATCTCAGTGTCGATTTCAAAACGACGGACGGCATGTTTCATGCGGTCAAAAATGTCTCATTCAGCGTTAAAAAAGGGCAAACACTTGCCCTTGTCGGAGAAAGCGGATCGGGAAAATCCGTCACCGCCATGTCCATCATGCAGCTTCTTCCCTACCCGCTCGCCACCCATCCGGCGGGGTCGTCCATTACGTTTAACGGCGAAGAGCTGATTGGCAAAAAAGAATCCGTCCTGCGCCATATTCGCGGGTCGCAAATCGGCATGATCTTTCAAGAGCCGATGACGGCGCTTAATCCGCTTCACACCATCGAAAAGCAAATCGGCGAAGTGCTGCGCCTGCACCGCAAGATGGACGACAAGGCTGTGCGTGCGCGTGTCATGGACCTTCTCGACCTTGTACAACTGCCCAAAATGAAAGAGCGCCTCGGTGCCTACCCGCACGAGCTCTCCGGCGGCCAGCGCCAGCGCATTATGATTGCCATGGCTCTGGCCAATGATCCTGAACTGCTGATTGCGGACGAACCCACCACGGCGCTGGATGTAACCGTACAGGCCGAAATTCTCGAACTGCTTGAAAAACTGAAAAACGATCTTGGCATGGCGATGATGCTGATCACGCACGATCTGTCCATCGTTGAAAAATTTGCCGATCATGTCTGCGTCATGCAGCGCGGCGAGATTGTCGAGCAAGGCGCCGCCGCCACAATCTTTTTCAAGGCACAGCACCCTTACTCGAAAAAAATCCTATCCGCGATGCCGCGTGAAGATGCGCCGCCCGCCCCCGCCAATGCGCCGGTCCTTCTGCAAGCCGACCATATTAAAGTGTATTTCCCAAAGAACAAAAACTTCTGGGGGAAACCGCAATCATACGTCAAGGCTGTCGACGACGTTTCCTTCACGCTTCAACGCGGCCATACGCTCGGCGTGGTCGGGGAAAGCGGATCGGGAAAATCGACGCTCGGCTTCGCGCTTTTGCGCCTACTCAACGGACAGGGAACGATCACATTCGACGGAACGGATATCTCGTCATTCGGGCGAAAAGACATGCTTCCCTTCCGCAAACGGATGCAGGTCGTGTTCCAAGACCCCTTCTCTTCGCTCTCCCCGCGCATGAGCGTGGCTGACATTATCGGCGAAGGCCTGAAAATTCATCACCGCCACATGTCCGCGCAGGAACGCGACGATATGGTGGTTGATGCGCTGAAACAGGTCCATCTCGACCCCGCCACGCGCCACCGCTATCCGCATGAATTTTCCGGCGGCCAACGTCAACGCATTGCAATCGCCCGCGCCATGGTACTCGATCCCGATTTTATTGTGCTCGATGAACCGACCTCCGCGCTCGATATCTCCGTTCAGGTCGATATCGTCGATCTCTTACGCGAATTACAGGCAAAAAAACAGCTTGGCTATCTCTTTATCAGCCACGACCTGCGCGTTGTCCGCGCTATGGCGCATGACATGATCGTGCTGAAAGACGGAAAAATCATCGAAAGCGGTCCAGCAGCGAAAATTTTCTCCAGCCCCTCGACCGATTACACCATCACCTTGATGGATGCCGCGTTGAACTTAAAAACACGCCACGCCGCTTAACGCCCGATTGCCACTCCCTCGCGGCGCGGATCGGCGGCGCCTGTGATGCGTGCGCCCTTCACTTGGATCATCGTCAGGCCGCTGTTTAAATCGCGTATTTCGACCGGATGGCCGAACGGTTGCATATCCTCTGCGTCGATGGGCGCATCGGCTTCGACCTCCAGCACACGGCCCCGATGGACAATATTGGGCATCGCCATGGCCTGTGCCGGTGTTAAATCCCAATCAATCAGGCCGATCACGCGCTGCGCGACATAGCCGATAATCGCGCTGCCGCCTGCCGACCCCAGCGCATAGACCGGTTTTCCCGCCGGATCGAATATAATCACCGGCGTCATGGATGAACGCGGCCTCTTGCCCCCTGCGGGGGAGTTCGCCAAACCGTCCGTGAACGCAAAATCGGTCAGCTGGCTGTTCAATAAAAATCCGCCCGCCATTAAATGTGACCCAAACGCACGCTCGATGCTGGTCGTCATCGATAATATATTCCCATAGCCATCTATAATGGTGATATGCGAAGTGCCGGACGCGCCCACGGCCTGATCGGGCGGCATGGATATATTCCATCCCGGCGGCATGCCTGCTTCAACCCGGCGCAAGGCTGTTGTCTCGTTAATCAGGGCACCGCGCGCCGCCAGATAATCGGGATCAATCAGCCGCACGCCGGGTGTTTGACCAAAATCGGGATCGGCGATATACGCATTTCTATCCGCGAAGGCCAGACGCGATGCTTCGGCGATCACATGCCAGCTGCGCGGATTATCCTTGCCCCACGCGTTCAAATCAAAGCGCGAGACCATGCCAAGGATTTGCAACAAGGCAATACCGCCCGATGACGGCTCGCCCATCGAACAAACCCGATAGCCGCGATACATGCCGCAGACAGGCGGACGCTCAATTACCTGATAATTGGAAAAATCTTCGATGGTCATTGTGCCCACCGATCCGCGATTGGTCCGCAGTAACTCTATAATTTTCTCCGGCACCTCGCCTGTATAGAAATAATCGGCTCCGTGAAGCGCCATATTGCGCAATGTGTTTGTATAATCGGGAATGCGCAGCCGTTCACCGGCACGCAGCGGACTGGACGAGTCAGGATAGAAAACAAGTTTTGTTTTGACATCGGCGTAAAAATTCTGGCGCTCGGCACGCAGCATCGCGGCAAGGCGCGGCGTGACCGCGAATCCATCCTGCGATAAGCCGATGACCGGCGAGAAAATCTCGCGCCAGCTCAGCCGCCCAAAGCGCCCATGCAAGGTTTCAAGCAATCGCGGCACGCCCGGCACCCCGACCGCGCGGCCGCCGATCGATGCCTCGTCGAAATCCATCGGCTGGCCGTCTTTGCCCGTGAACAAATACCGCCCCACCGATGCCGGCGCGCTCTCGCGTCCATCGAACGTATGCAGGCTTTGCGTTTGCGCATCGTAATACAACGCGAACGCCCCGCCGCCCAAGCCCGAGCTTTGCGGTTCGACCAGCCCCAGCGCCAATTGCACCGCGATGCCCGCATCTGCCGCGCTTCCGCCCCGGCTTAAAATCTCGTTTCCGATGCGGCTGGCCAGCGGGTGGGCACTGACCACCATAAAATTTTCGCCCGTTACCTCGATCGCGGCGCCCTTGCCTGTGGCCATCTCCGGCAGCGGGAAATCCTGCGCAAGCGCTTGAAAACAAACGCAAAACACCGCAAACATCACCAACGCGCCTTGTAAAAAG
>CAYSGL010000054.1:0-8050 GCA_964430725.1 uncultured Pseudobdellovibrionaceae bacterium | reverse complement strand
CCGCCACCGGCGGGATCGATCCTGAATTGCGCCTGAAAGTTTTAGAGCGCGACAATCATACATGCGCGTTTTGCGGGTTTCAGGCGCAAAAATATCAAGACATTCATTTCGTCGATCATAATCCGCAGAATAAAAAAGTCGATAACATGCGCACCGCCTGTATGTATTGCGCACAATGTTTCGATCTAGAAAAAGTGTCGGCGATGAAATCGGGCGCGCTGATCTGGTTGCCCGAAATATCGCAGGAAGACCTGAATCACATCGCCCGCGCGATTTATGTGGCGCGCATATCGCAGGGCCAGATGGCCGAATGTGCCCGCGCGGCGCTGGACACGCTGATGGCGCGCCGTACCGAGGCGCTCAGCCGTGTTGGAACGGATGATCCCTATATTCTGGCGACGGTGATGCGCGATTTTCTGGGACCGCGCCAATATGCGGCCCGGGAGCAGAAATTGGATGGTTTGCGCCTGTTTCCGCTGGATCGGCGCATCGTCAAGGAAGGGGATCTGGAATTCAACCAGTTCCCGCAAATACTGGCTTATTGGCGCTCCAAGGACGGTCCGTTCGGCGGCAAAGCACCGACCATGTGGCAATCGCTCTATAACGATCTGCTTCAGGCCGCTTAATCTCTTTGCATTTTTCCGCAATTTTTTCTTAGCCAGCCACAGTATAGTATAATATCCTGTGATGGGCAATTAGACGATTGATTCATAAAGATTTTCATGCGGTTTCTCGATAAATTACTGGCACCCTTCCAGACAGCGATGAAAAAATCGCTGGAAACCTATATCCGCCTTGAAACGGCGGATGATGAAACGACGCTGGTGTCCTCGGATGGCTCTTTGCTGACTTATGTGCGCGTCGACGGGTCGCGCCAGATTATCGGGGAAGAGGAATACAAACACCTGATCGAGGGGGCGACGTTGAAAATCGGGGCGCGGTTCGATCGGCCCGGCCACGCGATGCAGGTTTATTTTGTCCGTGATCCGGGGCGCATTGCCCCGCATCTTGAAAAACTGATCCGGGCCTCACGGCAAAGCGCCGAAGACATCCAGATCGATGTCAAAGATATTTTTGACGAGCGCGTGCGCCATCTATCGCGCTATTTATCGTATGAGGAATGTTACTTCGTTTTATGGACGCGGCCCAGCGTTCTGACCAAAAACGAATTGAAGCGTGCGCAGGAAGAGGCGAAAAATAAAAAATGGCTGAATGCGGGGTATGCGCAATTCCCGCTGGCGGCTGTAAACGCCCTGCGCACACGCCACAAAAGTTTTATCGCGTCGATGATGTCCTCGCTGGATGAATTAGGTATTCGCGCGCAAGTTATGGATGTGCATGATGCCTTGCTGATGGCAAAAAACAATCTCTATCCGACCAAGGCGCATGAAAACTGGCGCGCCAACCTGCCCGGTGATCCGATTCCGCCGCGTACCCCGACCAGCCGGACAGATATGTCCGAGATCTTATGGCCGTCCCTGCGCCAGCAAATGGCGCTGGCCGATGCACAAGTGCTTAATGAATCGATCGTGCGGATCGGCGATCAGTTATGGGCCGGGGCCGATATGACGTTGGGACCGATGGACCCGTCCCCGTTCCCGATGCTGCTCAATCGCCTGTTCGATGCAAAAGTGCCGTATCGCATCTCCTTCTTGATCGAAGGCGGCGGTGCCGAGGCAACACAGTTCCGCGCCTTCGCCGCCACAATTTTGGGCGTCACGAACGCATTCAATAAACAGATTAAATATTCTCTTGAAGGCTTGCAGCGGCTGGCGCGTAAAGAACCGGTCGTCAAAATGCGTGTCTCGATCGCGACATGGGGCCCGAAGGATCAGCCGCGTCTGATTCAGGACCGGCTGGCGAATATGGTGCAATCGCTGGAATCATGGGGTTATTGTCAGGTTAGCGAATTTTCCGGCGATCCGCTCGATTGCGTCATGTCATCCGCCCTTGGCCTTCATTGCGCCGGTACCGCGCCACAGGCAGTCGCGCCGATGTACGAAGTGATGAAGTTGATGCCGTGGCAGCGTCCGTCCTCACCCTTCGAACACGGATCGATGTTGTTCAGAACGCCCGACGGAAAAGTCTGGCCGTATCAGACCGGAACGAATGTCACGACGACATGGTTCGATCTTATTTTCGCGCAACCGGGCGCGGGTAAATCGGTTTTGCTCAATTCCATGAACATGGCGACGGCGCTCTCGCCCGGTCTTGCAAAATTGCCCTATGTAGCGGTCATCGATATTGGCCCGTCATCGGCGGGGATGATCTCGCTGATCAAGGAAGCGTTGCCTGAAGAGCGCCAACATGAAGCCGCGCATTACCGTCTGCGTATGAGTCACGAATATGCGGTCAATCCATTCGATACCCAGCTTGGATGCCGCGTTCCCTTGATTGACGAGCGTAGCTATCTGGTTGAATTGTTGACGCTGCTTTGTACGCCGCCGGGTGCAGATTCACCGTATGACGGTATCCAACAGCTATGCGGCCTTGTTGTGGACGAGATGTTCCGCTGGCGCGACGATAGCGCCGCGAATGCCGAGCCGCGTCCGTATCTGCCCCGTCTTGAACCCGAGGTGGACGAGGCGATTCAGCGTCACCGTATTCACTTGCCTGCGGATCCGTATTGGTGGGATGTTGTCGACCGTCTGTTCGATGTCGGGGAAAGCCATATCGCGGTTCTGGCGCAGCGCCATGCCGTGCCGACCCTCTCCGATGCGATTGTGGCCGCGCGCCGCCCGCAAATCCGCTCGCTACTGGAACAAACAACGGTCGGGGCGACGGCAGAGAATATTATCAATGCATTCGAGCGGATGATCACATCTTCGATTCGTGAATTTCCGATCCTGGCTGGTGTGACGAAGTTTGATGTCTCGGATGCGCGCGTCTGCGCCATCGACTTGATGGATGTCTCACCACAGGGCGATGATTCCGCCAACCGCCAGACATCGATCATGTATATGCTGGCGCGGCATATTCTGGTGCGTGCGTGGTGGGTCGGGCCGGAAATGCTGGAATCGATTCCCGAAAAATACCGTCCATGGCATGAATTGCGCCTGCAGGACATCATGGAAACGCCAAAGCGCCTTTGCTATGACGAATTTCACCGCACCAACCGCTCCCATTCCGTTCGCTCGCAGGTGATCCGCGATGTGCGCGAAGGGCGTAAGCGCGGTGTACAAATTGCTCTGTCCTCGCAATTGCTGGACGATTTTGACGACGATATGATCGATCTCGCTACAGGGGTCTGGGTGCTTGGCGCGGCTATTTCCGAGCAGGCAGTCGATAAAATCGTTGATACATTCGGCCTGTCCGCAACGGCGCGTCATGTCGTGCGTCACAGGTTGACCGGCCCCAAAGCGGGCGGCGCGCCAGTTTTGTTCGTTCTGGGAACAACGGAAGGCCGCTATGAACAGCATCTGTATAATACGCTGGGACCGATCGAATTATGGGCGCTCTCGACATCGTCCGAAGACGTCGCGATCCGCACGCGCCTGTATAACCGTCTTGGTGCCCACCGCGCGCGACAGATGCTGGCGCTCAATTTCCCCGGCGGCAGCGCGCGCAGTGAGATCAAGCGCAGAATTATATCGCTGGCGGAAAAAGGGGAAACCCGTTCTGCCGCCATGAGTCAGGTTATCGAAGGTATTGTCGAAGAGATGGTACAGGCCAGCAACCGGACCTTGAATAAGACACCTGAAACGGTTGCGGCAGAGCTTCTTAAGGCGCGATCGAAGGAATAACAGACATGGACGATCAGGGCCGGCCCATCGCGGAAAAGCAGGAAAAAGCGCATCAGGCTTATGTCGAGCAAAGTCTTTCGCCCGACGAATATTTCGCCGATGGGGAAGCGGCGGCACAAGCGGCAGCGCTCAAAAAACAAAAGCAGGTTTTAATCGGTGCAATCGGCGTGCTTCTCGCGTTGGTGGTGTTAATTGTTTACGCCTGCCAGCCGCCGCGCGGGTCGGTCATTTACGGTGTTTGTTCGGCTTTTCTCGATCAGGTAGTTCACTATCCGTCCAGCGTTCAGCAGTTATATGTTGAACAATTTCCCCGTGCGGTGCGGATTTATTTCAACCAGACCGATGCGTTCGGACAGTTCACGCAGGATATGATCGAGTGTATCGCCGACCCAAACGCCTTTCCCGACCTTCAGTTCTCACAAGTGCTGTATAACCGAAAACCGGTTGATCCCGACAAGGTCAAGGCTTTTAACCCGACCATTCCCTTATTGATGGCCAGTGACATGGATCTGACCTTGCCGCCCGTCCCCAAAGATGTGTTGAAATCACTGCACCTGCGTTAGCGCAGGTGCCCCTCCCTGATCAATTTTGGCAGCCATGCGGCATCGGGCGCGGCCATGGCCTGACGCATAAAAAACCGGCGCGCTTTCGGTGTGTGCTGGATCAGGCGCAAACCGGCCCGTCGCGCCATGCTGATGAAAGCTCCTTTGCGCGAAAAAAGTTTGTTCAGGCCATCTGTGGCGGCCGCCATGACTGTATTGTCAAAACGTCGCTGGCGTTGATAGATCTGCAATAAGGAATCGGAGCCCATATCTTCATTTTTTTCTTTGGCTTCGACCAACAATTCGGCCAGCATCGCTATATCGCGCAAGCCAAGATTAAGCCCTTGCCCGGCAATCGGATGAATGGCGTGCGCGGCATCAGCCACCAATGCCATGCGCGGTCCGATATAACGATAGGCGTGCGTCAGCGATAGGGGCCACGCCATGCGCGGCCCGATATGGATTGCCTGCCCGTGTGTTTCGGGTATTAAGGCATTCAAGGCCGCTAGGAACGTCTCATCATCCCATGCGGTTTTGCTACGCGCAGATTGGTGTTCGCTCCAGACAAGGGCGGACCGCGCTTGCTCTTTGTCATTGTCATGTAAAGGCAAAAGGGCAAAGGGCCCGGCGCTCAGGAAATGTTCCACCGCGATATGATTATGCGGTTTTGTATGTGTTACCGTACAAATAATTGCCTGTTGGTTGTAAGACCAGTGACGAACGGGAATATTCATCCATGTGCGGGTGAAGGATTTTTTACCATCCGCGCCGATAATCAGGCGCGCGCGCAAACGGCGCCCGTCCGATAAATGTACACAGGCATGATCGTCCTCTACACTGTAATCGGAAATACCGGCAGGGGCGATATGTTGCGCCAGCGGTAGCTCCTGTAAACGTTGGTAAAGGGCGGCGCGTAAATCATCATTCTGGACAATCCAGCCAAACATATCACCGCCGATATCGCGGCTTAAAAAGTCGAGCAGGACGGGCGAACCGTGATCGATGATATGGATATCGCGAATGGCGCACGGGCGGAGCGCTGTGTCATCCCATGCGCCGGCGGCGGCAATGACATGGCGAGAGCCATAGGAAATGGCCGTTGTTCTGGCATCTTTTGCGGTTGCGGGATCGTCGCGGTCAATGCACAGGCATGATATGCCATGCGCGGCAAGCAACGCTGTCATCGTCAGCCCGGCAAGACCACCGCCAGCGACAATGATATCGGCATCCAGTTGCAGTGTCTGTGTCAAATCTATTGCCTTTCCGCGCAAAAGGTTTCACTATATTTATATAGGCAACTTATCGTATCGTGCGCTGTTTTGGAAAGAGAGAACCTGCGATGAAAATGATTATGGCGATCATTAAGCCCTTTAAGCTCGACGATGTGCGCGAGGCGCTGACGGCGCTGGGTATCGAAGGGTTGACGGCAACCGAAGTCAAGGGGTTTGGCCGCCAGAAAGGGCAGACCGAAATTTATCGCGGATCTGAATATGCTGTGAATTTTCTGCCCAAGGTCAAAATTGAAATCGCCGTGTCTTCGAAAATGGCGGACAAGGCGGTGAAGGTTATTCAGGAAACGGCCAATACGGGGCGCATCGGCGATGGCAAGATTTTTGTGTACGATCTTGAACAGGCCATTCGTATTCGTACCGGCGAAAGCGGCGATAAAGCGCTGTAAGCTTTCGGTTTATCAAAGAATAAAAAAGAAGGCGCCATATGGTGCCTTTGTTAGTTTGGGAGAATAAACTGTTTCCGCTTAGCTGAAGGTGCTGAAGGTAATGCCAACGCCTTGCCCCGTGATGCCCAGCGTATTCTGAACGGCCATAATGAACCCGCCCAGATTGACCGCAATGGCCCCGCCGATAATATGCGTCACGGCGGCCATCATCGAAGCCTGCGAATTGCCCTCGGACACGCCACGCAGGATAAAGAGGCCGCGAATAAAACTGATCCATCCAATGATCGCGACAAAAGCGACAATGGCGGCAATGACGGCGTGTGCATGCGCCAGCTCGGTTTGTCCCATGCCTGTCTGATAGACCAGAACGCCGTTGCTGCTCGACACGGTCGTATCAAAAACCGATGCCAGCGATGCGCCCAGCATCTTGTCGGCTGAGAGCAAGGCGCCGCCGACCAGAAAGGTCATCATGGTGCCAAGGCTGGCCGGACCGCGCGGCCCATCCTGTTCCGATTTCAATAGACGTGAAATGCCGATCATAATCAGGAAAATACCGGCGAGATAGCAAAAGGCGAAAACGATGCCATGCATCGGCATCCAGACATCCGAAATCAGTTTGACCAGCATGCCGTCAAGACCGAGCGAGCTGGCGCCTTCGCTGTTAAATTTACTGTACCGCGCACTGCCGATCCCGCGTGCAACGGTATTGTATGAGGCCGATATGACAGTCGGGAGAGCGAAAAAAGCGCCGCCGGCGGCAAAGCGTTTCATCGGTTCCCAGATGGTCGGATTGCTTGGATTATTCACATGCTCCATCAGCTTCCAGATGCCCCAGAAACCAAAGAAAAGACCCATCAGATAGCTGAACCCGCTTAACAGGCCCGGTGTCGAATGCAGGGAAAAAATAACGTTCGAAATTGTGTCGCCCAGCGTCGTGCCATCACCGCTGCCCGGTCCGCCGAATTCGGTCGGGCGCGCAGGACGCGGGATGATGCCGGCCATCGCGTGCGTGGCAGTGGCGACATGCAACGAGAAAACCGCCCCGAAATACAAGGCTATCTTGTTGATTTTATTTGTAAAAGTCATGTACCCAAGACCCTCTTTTCTACTGTGTCCAGTATAGCATAGAGCCATTTCCAAAAGAAAATTTGCCGCCAATCATCCAGATAGATTAGCGGCAAACCATTGATTTAGCGTTAATTTTTATATTGCTTACGAGACCGGCGCATCAATCTTGACCGGCAGGTCGGCGGCGATCGGCTCATCGTCCAGCATCTCGATCATACCGCCTGGCTGAACCGCGAAATTGGCGATAAACAGAGCATTGGAATAATACACGACCGCATCGCACATGAAATGGCCCTGCTCGTTCTTGCCGTTGTAATTCGCAGGCCGGATAGTGCCTTCCAGCACCATTTTGGTTTTGTCGTCCACCTGCTTGGGGACATAGGTGTCGCTCATGCTTTCGGCAATCAGGAAGGGGCCTTCCTCGCCGCGCACGAAGAAACAGAAAAAGCGCAAATAATCGAGGACGTTTTCCTCGGTAATCTTGATAGGCGCCTTGGCGTTGACCTCGTGGATCGGCGGGGACGTTCCGTTCAGCCAGAACAGGTTGCCGGCATCGGTCAGGTAATAGATAAACAGGTTTTTCGGCGTCCAGGCGGGGTCTTTGACGCGGATCAGGGCGACCGAGTCATAAAACGGCAACATCCGCCAGCCAACCTGGGTTGTTTGCGGGCTGACCTTGTATTTGTCGCCGATCGGATTGATTTGGTCCAGAAAACCGACCAGCTCGTCGCCTTCGACCGGATTCCACTTATTGTCCATATACATGGGATGCGCCCCTAAACGTTTGATATATCAATAATCCTTAGGGCCACTATTGCCCGATCACTGAAAAATCGCAAGAAAAATTGACAGATCATCAATCCTTGTGTACAAAACGCCCTGAAATTTACGCATTGACCGATATAGAACGGAACGAAGACTATGAAACGCACTTTCCAGCCCAGCAATCTTGTCCGCAAGCGCCGCCACGGCTTCCGCGCACGCATGGCGACGAAAAACGGCCGCCTGGTTCTGGCGCG